>JABZHD010000047.1 GCA_015259045.1 Atopobium sp.
AGTAATCTCTTCTTGTACTAGTGTGTTCTCAAAGCTATTATGGTTTCAATTGATTCACCAGGGCCTTTGGCAAGCGCTGGTGCGAGAAGGGATTAGGTGCATGAAGAACTAGCGATACTCATAAAACCCGAATTCACGTAACGTCGCCGACGACACTACCGCGGGTGTAGTATTGCTTAATCATGTCTTAATTTATAGCCATTTACCTGTGCATAGTTGCATGCTACTCCGCGTGGTCTTCGGCAGAACCGAGGTATCATGCAGCTTAATCTTTCAAATATTGAATATACCTATCCATCAGCGGTAGAGCCCACTTTACATGATGTGACTATTACACTCCCACAGAGATGGACCGGCTTTGTTGGTAATAACGGATCTGGTAAAACAACCCTCGCACGTATCGTATGTGGTCTCTTGCAACCTGACAGGGGAGTTATAAGCCCATCGTTTTTCTCGGTATATTGTGCACAAAATGCAACGGAGGCACCAGCTAATCTTTTTGATTTTGCGGTTGCCTATGATGATGCGGCAATTAAGCTGAGGCGAGAGCTTTTGTTAGAGGATGATTGGCCTTGGCGTTTTGAAACGCTTTCGTGTGGCCAGCAGAAGCGACTCCAGGTAGCGTGTGCTTTATGGGCTTCACCTGATGTTCTTGTGGTAGACGAGCCCACTAATCATGTGGATGTATCAACAAAACATGCTCTTTTTGTGGCCTTGTCGCAGTTCAAGGGTATCGGAGTGCTCATTTCACATGATAGAGAGCTGTTGGACAAACTCTGCACTCAATGTTTGTTTGTAGCTAACGGCACGGCAAACATGAAATCTGGTAATTATTCTCAGGCATCATCGCAGGTAGAGCTTGAACGTTCTAGCGCATTACATGCAAAGGAAGCGGCGCAAAAAGAGAAGACTCGCCTTGAGCGAGAAACCCAGCGGCGTAGAGAAGAGGCTTCTAGAGTTCAGGCGCGCAAAAGTGGAAGAACTATTGACAAGCATGACAGTGATGCGCGCGCAAAAAAGCGGGGCTATATAGTTTCAGGTCAAGACGGTAAAACTGGGAAGTTGGCGGCGCGCATGTTGGATAGACTAGAGAAGGCAACAGGTAAAGCCACAGGTATTCAGGTTGAGAAGCAATACGATTCCAACATCTGGTTGGATAGTAAAGCAAGTAATAGAAAAGTTTTATTGAGGATGGAGCCTACTGACATCCTTATGGGAGAGAGCTACCTACAAACTCCACCGTTGTTTATTGGCAATACGGATCATATTGGTGTTGTTGGTGATAACGGCTGTGGTAAAACAACGCTGATAAAGGAAATCATTTCAAGCATTTTTGACGATGTGCGGATGCTATATATTCCTCAAGAGCCAACTGAGCTGCAGAAAACAGAGACATTAAGAAAAATAAAGGGGTTATCAAATTCCCAACGCGGAAAAGTGTTGTCTATTGTGGCACAACTCAATTCCAACCCTGATTATGTTCTTGCAGGTGAGTTGACCAGTCCAGGTGAAATGAGAAAGCTTATGCTTGCGCAGGGAATGCTCGAATTACCAGAGCTTATCGTAATGGATGAGCCAACTAACTATTTGGACCTTGGCTCAACAGTAGCGCTTGAACGTTTACTATCTGAATATCCAGGGGCTTTATTGTTGGTCTCACATGACTTATCGCTGATTGATTCTGCTACATCGATTAAATGGTGCATTCGACAATCAAACGGCAATTTTAGACTTGTGGTGCAATAGGGCGAGAAACACGTTAGACAGTTACGGGGGTTGTGCGTTTGCGTAGCCCACCGACACAGACCGCTGCTTTTATACCGCTCGCCGTAGTTGTTCTAGTAAGCTAACTTCTGCTGAAAAATTTTATATAAACTAAAGGGTCAAATCGATTTCTTCTGGGATTGCTTGTGTGTTTAAGCATGGATTTAGGAGGGACCTATGCTTCACTTTAATCACGATTCAAAGCAAGAAACCAACGAGGGACATGCGAGCGCGAGCGCTGCAGGTGCGGACGCTGGCGGTGCGGGTGCTGCTGGTGCGGACGCCGGGGTACCCAACATCCCCACGCCACCCGAGGGATATCAGCAGGCAGCATTTGCATCCACGCTGCCAACAGTTGCTGATCAGACAACTAACCTAGGCTCGCAGATAGGCGTTATTTCACCAGGCGAGAGTGAAGAGGATGCTGAGGCTCGTGAGGCATACGAAAGTTTGGCTCGTCACCGTAAAGCTCGTCGTAAAAAGAAGCTTATTAAGGCGGGAATAACCGCTGGAGTCTTTGTTCTTCTCGTCATATTGTTTATTTTGCCTATGTGCCAGGGCGGCCAGAACCAGAACACCACCGTGATGCCAAGCACTACGTTTGTCACGCGCGGTGAGTTCAGCGATTCTGTTTCCGCTTCTGGATCCATCAAGCCTGTGTCATCAACCGTAGTAACTCCCGAGGTAGATGGCATTATTCAGGATGTTCAGGTTTCCGAGGGCACGTACGTTCATAAGGGCGATAAGCTCTTTACCATTAAAAATGACGAGCTGGACAAGGCTGTGCGTAAGGCGTCTCAGCAGGTAAAAGCAGCCGAAAACGAGGTCAGTAAGGCTCGCTCAGCTCTGGCTTCCGCACGCAACGGTGTCTCCGAGGCAGGTGAGGACGGACAGGAGACAAACGCTGCGTCCATTGCTGCGGCTGTTGAAGCGGCAGAGGCAAATCTGGAGAGCGCTCAGATTGCGCTTGAGGAGGCACGATCTGCTTACAACGACGCAATTGCCCAGGCAGATAAGCGTGTAGTCACCGCTCCGTGCGACGGAACGGTTATTGTGATGAACGCGGTGAACGGCGCTTCGGTTGGCTCGTCCACGCCAGGTGCTGGCAACGCCGGTCCTCTGATTACAATCGCGGACCTTTCCCAGATGAAAGTAAACGTTCAAATTAACGAGGTAGACATTTCTCGCATCGCTGTTGATCAGAAAGCACAGGTCAGCTTTACAGCTTTGAGAGATCTGTATTGCGATGCAGTGGTTACTCACGTTTCTGCTGTTTCGTCCAACGGTGCCGATGCTGGCGCAAATTACGATAATCCTGGTCGCTCCATTGTTTCTTACACCGTTGACCTGCTCATTAGCAGCCCTGATGCCTCCATCAAGCCGGGCATGACTGCCAACGTGGACATCATGATCCAGCACATGGATAACGTACTGACCGTCCCCCTTGTTGCTGTCATGGACGATGGCGATGGTGCTTACGTCAATGTTGTTACCTCTCGTGACGAGAAAGGCTATCCTCAGGTAAAGCGCGTATCGGTGACCGTAAAGGCGCAAAGTTCTACGACAGCCGTCATCGAGGGTGCCGGTATTGAGGACGGCACTGAGGTGATGATTGGCGGTGGCGTTGGCGGCCCATCTCAGGGCGCAGCTATGGACGCTCCGGCAGGCGCAACTTCTGGCTCATCGACTGACGCAACAGGCTCCAAAGATTCCAAGTAGGCGATGCGTATGTCCAAGGTAATTGAGGTACATAAGCTGCATCGCATTTACGAGACGGCCGCAGGTTTGACGCACGCTTTACGTGGCGTTTCGCTAACTGTGGAGAAGGGCGAGTTTCTCTGCATCATGGGTCCGTCTGGCTCAGGCAAATCTACTCTAATGAACATTTTGGGCTGCTTGGATACGCCTACTTCTGGTTCGTACAAGCTAGAGGGTCTTGAGGTTGCAGATCTTTCCGACGACGACTTAGCGGAGATTCGCGCTACGCGTCTGGGCTTTGTCTTCCAGTCGTTTAACCTGCTACCGCGCACTACGGTGCTGCGAAACGTTATGCTGCCGCTCATCTACTCGGATATTCCCGCAAAAGAGCGAGAGCTGCGCGCTTGGAAGGCGCTGCGTTCTGTTGGCCTGCCCGAGGAGTATTACGAGCATAAATCAAACGAGCTTTCCGGAGGTCAGGTGCAGCGCGTTGCCATTGCTCGAGCGCTGGTAAACGACCCGGCAGTTATTTTTGCCGATGAGCCTACGGGCAACCTGGACTCTGCAACAAGTGAGATGGTCCTCAACACGTTCAAGTCCATGCAGGAGCGCGGCAAAACAATCGTGCTGATTACACACGACCCCGAGACTGCCTTTTGGGCTGATCGCGTGGTGCATATTCGCGACGGTCGCCTGCTTACAGACGAGCAGGAAAAGGAGTTTGTGAGGCAACATGCTGCACAGTCCGCAACAGGCGCGCACGCTGCACCGGGCGCACATGCCGCGCCAGCAGGCAGCACCTCGCGACCCGCGACGGGAGGTGGCGCGCTATGAGGTTGATGGATCTGCTGCGAGAAACCCTGTCTGCGCTCAACGCCAACCGTGGCCGTAGCTTGTTGACGGTGCTGGGCATTGTTATTGGCATCAGCGCGGTTATTGCCATGACGGCGCTTATCGACGGCATAAAGTATTCGCTGGTCAGCTCGCTGGGCCTCAACCAGTCGCGTATGGTCATGATATACGCGTGGCCAGACCGCGAGGTCACACAGCAAGATCTTGACATGCTGCAGCTCAGTGTACCTGGCTACGAGCTTGTGACCGGCATCGACTCCACCATGGCCCGCGTCAACTCGTCCGAGAAGCAGTTTGACGCGCGAATCATCGGCTGCACGCCCGACTACTTCACCGTCATGGGCCTCAAAGCATCCGCGGGCTCACTCTTCACAAAGTCCGACGTAGATGACACATCTAGAAACGTTCTTCTCGACAAGTTGTCTGCCGAGAAGCTCTTTGGCAGTGCGGATGCTTCCATTGGACAGGTTGTTCGCATCAACAACGATAGCTACACCATTGTGGGCGTGGTTGACAGTGGACCAAATGGGGGCGGGCAAGGCGATACGCTGCTTGCCTACATCCCGTATTCCACGTATTCGGCGCGCCTGACGGGCACCAAAACTATCAGCCAGGTCTTTGGTTACGCTCGCGAAAACGTTGACATGAAGGCACTTGCGGAGGAAACAAAGTCCTGGTTGCTAGACTGGTTTAACATTCCTTCCGCGCAGGCAGAAGATCGCGTGACAGTTATGACGCTCTCGTCCATCATCGAGCAGATGAACGCAACACTGATGTCGTTCCAGGTCCTGGTTACCGCCACGGCAAGTATTTCGCTTTTGGTTGGCGGTATTGGCATCATGAACATGATGCTCACCAACGTGACGGAGCGTATTAGGGAGATTGGCCTGCGTAAAGCTCTGGGCGCTCGCGCGTCCGACATCACCAAGCAGTTCCTGTGCGAGTCCATCCTGATCTGCATCATGGGTGGCGTGATTGGCATTGCCCTGGGTTACGCCGGAGCATGGGGCCTGGCCGGCTCGTTTGGTAGCATGATACAGCTTGAAACTGGTATCACGCCCATCATCACCCCAAACATTGTGATGATCACCTCGGGAATCTGCATTGGCATCGGACTCATCTTTGGCTACTGGCCTGCTCGACGAGCCTCAAAGCTCAATCCTGTGGAATCGCTCCGCTACCAATAAACGGGGTGAGTGCATAAACGGCTTGCGGTCACAGACCGCTTGCTGTTGGTAATTGGCTTGCTACTCTTAGACTGCTTGCTGAAAGTAAATGACGTGCTATAGGTAGGGTTTCTCGCCAGGCGAGAAACCCTTTGGAGCGCGTTTGATTATCTGGGCTACAGCAGATCGTCCGGTGGTAGCAGCTCGATGTCCCATGAGGTGCTGACGAAGCAATTAACTTCAATATCTGACGGAAAAAATGCAGGTACTTGGCTTCTACGGTCAGATTCATCAAAAGCACTACAAGCGCAAGACGAGTATGTTAAACATCCTCTTTCGAAGTCATAATCTGCATGTTTAAGTCCAATTACCTTTGCACCAGCGGCTTTAGCAAGAAGATTCGCTTTTTGACGGCAGGCAACAATAGCATCTACAGATAGGTTGCCTTTAATGACATCATCATGCGCTTTTAAAAATTCGACTGAAAAAGTTACTTCATTGCCACATGAACTGAGTGCTTTCCAGATTTTCTCGACAAGGTCTTCTTCAAAGTGCTGTTTGATGGATAGTTTGGCGCGGAAAATATATCCTTTAATTTTTTTCTCAGCAATATAGTAGTTGCCGTCAATATCTTTTTTGTACTGATTAACCTCGTGCCCAGAAACTGAGTATTTGTTGTTCTTTAGAATTGAAGCAGACAACCCGTTTTTCTCTAGTGCATCCTTGATTGTTTGAAGTAGCACATTATATTTTGCTGTGCAGGCCTCTCGAGTCTTAGAAGCTCCTTGAATAGTGATATCAACGTCAATGGTGTCAGGTGGGACTTGCGTGCCTGTGTATGAAGAAACGTCAATTGTTCGTTCCATGGTGTATTCCTTTCAGAGATGTTAGAAAAAATCATCCGTTTGCGCAGGTAATTCATTTCTTATTGTTGAATAATCATAGTCTTAAAAAGGATTATGAGTGTCCAGTGTAATGGACACTTAGACAGGTATTTTTTCAATACCTTGATAAGCGATTAATTTGAAAATTCGAAGAAACAAAATCAATGAAGTCAAACTAAAAATCCCATGTAAAAGTGCAGTTTTAAGTGTAAACTTTATATCGCAGTTAGTTAAAGCTAACAAACTTCCAACTGAACGGAGTTCATCGAATGCCTGCTCAGAATAAGGAGAAAGATCACCTTCCGGTACTTGGCGTCGGTCCTGCTTACGTGATTGTCATCACGGTGTTGACAGTTGCATGCATTACCCTGTCTAAACTGGGAATTCTTCCGTATCTTCGCATCCGAGCCACAGTCGGCGTGATGCACACCGTGGGCACGGCTTTTCTGATTGTGGGCATCTGGCTGTGGGTTTCCGCTGCCATCAAAGAAAAACTTCGCGAGAAAATCATCGCAAATCAGCTGGTAACCACTGGTGTTTATGCGCTGGTAAGAAACCCTATCTACTCCGCATTTGCGTTTGTTATGTCGGGCGCCGCTTTGCTTTCAAGCAACCTTTATCTACTGCCGCTGCCGCTTGTGTTTTGGGCGCTTTTAACTGTGATGATGAAGGCTACGGAGGAGAAGTGGCTTCTCGAGCAATTTGGCGATGAGTACAGAGAGTACTGCAAGCGAGTTAATCGCTGCATTCCGTGGTTTCCCAAGCGCTAACGTTTAACGTGAACATTTACGTGAATATTCACGTGGATATTAACGTGACCATTTGCTTTTATTCGAGCCCCAGCCTCATAGTTGAGCTGGGGCTTGTTTGATTTTCTCGCTATATAAATACTTTTACGAAGCGGCTATGATATACATACGTCCGCGAGGCATGCTTGTGTCGTGCCTGCTCTATATACGTCACGCTAGTTTGTCAGTGCTTGTACCTGCTGCTTCATGAGAAACGAGAGATGCGATGCTGGATATTCGTCGTGTTTTGGCAAGTGCGCCCAAAAAGCATACGGAGGAGACGCTTAATTCTCTGACGACTGTTTGGGG
>JABZHD010000048.1 GCA_015259045.1 Atopobium sp.
CTATGAAATTGATCTAATAAGTGCAGTTACCCTACCTAAAATAACAGGATTCTGTACGTAGATTGGCTCCATAAAATCGTTTTCTGGCTGAAGACGAATACGATCATTTTCTCTATAGAATGTCTTAACAGTCGCAGAGTCATCAATGAGAGCAACAACAATTTCTCCGTCATGGGCATCTTGCTGCTCTTTTACAACAATATAATCGCCATCAAAAATACCAGCGTTAATCATTGATTCTCCACGTACGCGAAGAATGAAAGAACTTGAATCTCCAACAATGCTTGTTGGAAGAGATAGAGACTCCTCAACGTTTTGCTCAGCAAGAATAGGTGTGCCTGCAGCAACACGTCCTACAAGAGGAAGACTAATGACATTATTAGCTACGTCTTGAGTAACGGGAGCAAGTTTTGCTGTGTCAGAAGTGTTTGAAGCCTGGGGAACAATCTTCATAGTACGAGGCTTCTTTGGGTCTCTATCAATTAGGCCAAACTGCTCCAGGACCTTTAGATGCATATGGACAGTTGAAGGAGACGCAAGATTAACAGCAGCACCAATCTCTCTTACTGAAGGGGGATAGCCGTGTTGATCTGTGTATGAACAGATGTATTCATAAATTGCTGCCTGACGCTTGCTAAGTTTGCCCTTTGGCATATGAGCCTCCTTTTACTTTTTAGTAATAATACACGTGTTCTAAAAATTAATCAAACGAATGTTCTATTTTTTTCTTGACACGAACAAATGTACTACATATTATTAGTACAAACGTTCGGACATGACTTTTTGTCCGGTGTATTAGATATAACTAGTTCCGTAAAAACTATTACGGAAGGAAATGATATGAGGCGTATGTATCAGTCAAAGATGTATCAGGTTAATGGCACTTCAGCACTTGCTTCTTATAAGCCTGCATTCAAGGTTATTGAAGGCGGCGCAAAGAAGGGTTCCGTTGCACCTCAGCTTGAGGAAGTCTCTTACGTAAAGACGCTGACTAACAAAGAGGCTTTTGTTGCAGGTCTTATTGTTACTGCATCATTTATTCTGATGTTTGCGATTTCTTTCCTTCGTACAACTGCTCTTAATTCATTTGCAACATCTGTAATGGATAGCGCTTCACAAACAATTACCGTTCATAGCAATGATACGTTGTGGTCAATTGCAGAGAGCAACCCAATTGAGGGCGTCTCCACAGAGCAGCAAGTAAGTTGGATTAGAGAAAGAAATAATCTCGATTCTTCTCTTTTAAGAGCTGGACAAACCTTAGAGATTCCTTCTGTATCTAAATAGTAAATATTTATGTAAATTTCTCTCAGAATTCTGTGTTGATAGCAGTCAATACCTGCGTAAAATGGTATCTTCCTTTTATACGAAAAAAGGGGATTCCATGCGTTGTCCAAAATGCGGTCACGAAGAGTCAAAGGTTATTGATTCTCGCTCATCTGAGAATAACGATGCCATTAGAAGGCGTCGCGAGTGCATGTCCTGTAAGTTTCGTTTTACAACCTATGAGCGCTTAGAAGAGATTCCTATCACCGTTGTTAAGAAAGACGGTCACAAGGAGCCTTTTGATAGACAGAAGCTTATGAGAGGTCTTGTTGCTGCAACAGTAAAGAGAGATATCTCTGTTGCTTCTCTTGATCATTTTATTGATGGTATTGAGTCTCAGATTAGAGATAAGGGTCAATACGAGATTAAATCTGAAGATCTTGGAAGCATTGTGCTTAAAAACCTAGTTATGCTCGATAAAGTTGCATACATTAGGTTTGCTTCTGTCTATAGAGACTTCAAAGATGTTGATGAATTTAGCGCAGAATTAAGGAGCCTGAATTAATGAGCAATTTTGACATCCAGCTACCTATTAAACGCCTTGATCCTACTGTTGAGCTACCTTCGTACGCTTATACAGGAGACGCTGGATTAGATCTTAGAAGTGCTGAAGATGTTGATCTTGCTCCTTTTGAGCGCAAACTTATTTCCACTGGTCTAGCTATCGCAATTCCTGATGGATATGCAGGATTTGTACAGCCAAGAAGTGGCCTTGCACTTAAAAAGGGCCTTTCTATGGCAAATACTCCAGGTCTTATTGATGCTCATTATCGCGGTGAGCTTAAGGTTTGCGCTATTAACCTCGATAGTAAAGAAACTATTCATATTGAGCGCGGCGAGCGCATTGCACAGCTTGTAATTCAGCAAGTTCCGGTTGTACAACTTGTTGAGGTTGATGAGCTTGACCAGACCGATCGCGGTACAGGCGGTTTTGGTTCAAGCGGTGTTCAATAATTTCTTATTTTGGTGATAAGCGCTTCAGCGCTTGCATAAAGGAAAAGCCTCTTTAGGAAGGAAGAGCTTAATGGAGAAGTTCTTTAAGGTAGCTGAGCGTGGCAGTAATCCCGCTCAAGAGTTTAGGGCTGGAATTACTACATTCCTCGCAATGGCATACATTATTGCAGTAAACCCAGCTCTTCTCGCTGCTGCAGGAGTTCCAGTTTCGGCAGCTATTACTGCTACCTGTCTTGGTGGCGGCATCATGACCATTTTGATGGGTCTGTTCTCTAACCGTCCACTTGCTTGCGCATCTGGTATGGGTGTAAACGCTGTTGTAGCCTTCTCTCTTACTCCAATTACTGGGGGAGATTGGCACGCATCAATGGCAGTTATCTTCATTGAAGGAATTGCTATTCTTCTTTTAGTTCTCTGCGGCCTTCGTGAAGCAATCATGGATGCAATCCCTGTAAACCTACGCCCCGCAATCTCAGTTGGCCTAGGTCTTTTTATTGCCATGATTGGTCTCAAGAACAGCGGTATTATCGTTGCTAATGAGTCCACACTTGTTGCTCTTGGCGATATTTTCTCTCCAACCTTTATTGTTGGTGTAATTTCCATTGTTGCAACAGTTGTTCTTTACTCTGCTCGTGTTAAGGGCTCCCTGCTTATCGGCATTATCCTTGCTGTACTTGCTGGTATTCCACTTGGCGTTACCGCAAGCCCTACTGGCATTGTTTCTGGTCTTGATTTCTCCACTTTTGGTGCACCATTCTTGACCGATAGTGCTGGTGTTATGGGTATCGTTAAGGCTCTGACAACGCCAGTTCTTCTCGTCTTTGCATTCTCTTTGATGATGTCTGACTTCTTTGACACCATGGGCTCTGCTATGGCTATTGCTAAGCAGGGAGACTTCCTCACTGAGGACGGCAACGTTAAGGACATCAAGCAGATCCTCATTGTTGACTCTGCTGCTGCAGCTGCAGGTGGTTTCTTTGGTGCTTCTTCCATTACCACATTCATCGAGTCCGCATCCGGCGCTGCTGATGGCGGTCGTACTGGTCTTTCTTCTATTTTCACCGGTCTGCTCTTTATTGCAGCAGCGTTCATTGCACCTCTCATTTCTATCGTCAGCTCTGCAGCAACTTGTGGTGCACTGGTCCTTGTTGGCTTCCTGATGATGTCTGAGGTTACCGAGATTGATTGGAACGATCTTCTTGAGGGCTTCCCAGCATTCATGGTTATCGCTGGTATTCCAATGACTTACTCAATCTCTGACGGCATTGGCTTTGGCTTCATCTTCTATGTTGTTGTTGCTCTTGTTACTGGTAACGTTAAGAAGGTTAAGCCTCTGATGTGGGTTGCAACTCTTGCGTTTGTTGCTTACTTCATCATTGCTAACTAGTTTTTAGTATTAGGGGAGCGCGTTCAAGATGGGGGTCTTGACGCGCTCTTTTTATTTGTGAATAGATTGTGTGCAATCTATTTTTTAGAGATAACTGATAATGATTGTCATCAGTAGGGTATAACAAAGCCAGTTACGATTTATACGATTGGAGCCAATCATGGCAGACGTTATTACTAAAGACCTTGTTATTGTTGGCGGTGGTCCTGCAGGACTTTCAGCAGCAATTTATGCAAAACGCGCACTTCTCGATACTGTTGTTTTAGAGAAACAGGCGGTAGGTGGCCAGGTCATAACCACTACTGAGGTTGAGAATTACCCTGGTATGCCAAACACTGATGGCTTCACTATTACCGATACTCTTCAGAAGCAGGCTACAGACCTCGGCGCAGAGATTGTTATGGCCAATGTCCTTTCTATTGTTAAGGATCCAGAGACTAACCTCTTTGTGTTGGAGACTTCTGAGGGAACATATCACGCAAAGGCTGTCATTGTTTCTGGCGGCGCTAATCCTCGTCATGCTGGCTTTACCAACGAAGAGAAATTCACCGGCAAAGGTGTTTCTTACTGCGCTACCTGCGACGGTATGTTCTATCGCGGCAAGCAGGTGTTTGTTATCGGCGGCGGTAACACCGCTGTAGAGGAGTCTCAGTTCCTGGCTCGCTTTGCTGACAAAGTAACTCTTATTGTTCGCAAGGATCACCTAAGAGCTAACGCTACTGCAATTAAGCAGTTTGAGGAGAATCCTAAGACAGAGATTCGCTATCTGACCAGCATTACTGCAGTTGATGGTAACGATTTGCTTACTTCCATCACCTTCCGCAATAACCAGACGGGAGAAGAGCACACAGAGACCTTTGATGAGGGCAGCTTTGGTGTCTTTGTCTTAGTAGGTCGTGTTCCTTCAACTGAGCTTTTAACAGACCTTGTAGACCTTGATGAGCAGGGATATGTCCTTGCTGACGAGCGTATGGCTACTAAGACACCTGGTCTCTTCACTGCAGGAGATCTTAATAAGAAGCCACTGCGTCAGATTATTACTGCAGCAGCAGACGGTGCCATCGCTGCAACTTCTGTAGCATCCTATCTTGGTCAGCCTGTCGAGGGCTAAGAGTTTCTCGATAAGAAGCTTAAAAGTTTGATACCAAAAGGGGACCGCAAACAATTACGGTCCCCTTATTATTTCTTTGGCGAGAAGAACTACTAAAGGTCAATCCAATATCTTTGCGTAAGCACATTGTCCTCATCAAAGACTTCGTTTTCGAGTATTCCGCCGTTATTGATGATAGACTTTGCCGAACCGATATTATCTTTACGACAGCACATGAGAACACGCTTGATGCCAAGTTTCTTGCACTCTTTGAGTGCAAGCGCAATCATTGCTGTTGCATAGTCTTTTCTTCTCTCACTTGGTCGAATTCCATCACCAATGTGTCCGCCACTATGTAGAAGCCCCTCATTAAGGCAATGGCGAATATTTACAGCTCCAACAAAAATGTCTTTATCGTAGTCATAGCAAAAGAGGGTTGTTGTAGGCACTCGACCAGCTGGAACTGGTTCCTTTTCGTCTAGTTGTTCTAGATAGTTTGTAAAGTCATGGTGATCAAATCTAAAAATGCGTCTTGGAGATGGATTTGTATGATTTGTCTCGATATCATGTTTCCACTCATCAAGCATCTCTATGAGCTTGGCTTTATTTTCTTCGCTTGGTTTTATAAGAGCGATCTTCATGTAACTCCTTGAGAAACTAAATTTTTAGTTAAACCGTAATTTCAATTTGATTGTCTTCAAGGGCAATAATGCAACTTTCATAATAGCCATCTCCGGTTGTTCTTGGTCCGCTGATGACTTCATAGCCGTCTGCTTTCAACTCTGTAGTGAGGGTATCTACCGTTTCTTTGCTTCCTACGCTAAACGCGATATGAGCATATCCCGTGCGGTTTATCTCTTTTGGTAGATCCGACATGTTAGGTTTGTTCATGATTTCAAGTCGTGCGCCTTTTTCGAAGGAGAGGAAGTATGAGCGAAAATCCGTTTGTAGATTGTGATAGCCGTCGTTAGATGTTGCTCCAAAGTACTTTACAAAAAACTGTCGGGCACCCTCTATATCGTTTACATACAATGCGATATGTTCAATTCTCATGGTTGTCTCCGAAAATCTATAGTTGCCTGATACTTTTTTTGTAGCCCATCTTCTAAATACGTCGAGAAGAACAAATCAATACTGTCTCTAATTGGAATCATAGTGTCAATTGCGTTGATATATTACTTTTTCCTCGCCACAAAGTAGTATCGATGAATTTTTCCCTTGATTACGCCATCTTGCTCAATAATTTTCTGAGCTTTAAAGAGGTTCTCTTGGTATTTTTTGACTTCAAAGTATGGGAATTCCCAGTCAATGATTCTTGCAAACCAAACAAGAGCACCTACATCATAAAATTCTATTGGCCTATAGGCTTCAGCTTCCTCAATAATGTCAAATCCATTATTTATTAATTCTTGTCTGGCAATACTTAAATAAGCTTTAGGAAAGGGAAGCTCGATATCTCCTAGTAGAAGCTCTACCAGGTCCCTATCATTCTCAGCGCCAACCTGTTGCGTAAGAAACATACCCCCACTTTTAAGAATTCTTTTTAGTTCTTGTATGTTGTATTTACCGTGTCTGTTGGTAACAAGATCAAAGTAATCATCTTCAAACGGAAGCTCATCTCCTCCGTCAGCTGCCTTAAAGTCTATCCCTAAAGGAAGGAGTCTCTCTTCACACAGTTTGATGTTTGGAGCATAACCTTCAATTGCTGCAGTCTGTTTAGGATTGGTGAGAAAAGACAAAAGAAATTCTCCACCACCCGTTTCCATATCTAATAGATAATCAGTATCGTGTAGATAGGATTTGATGATACTTCCAAAGTCCCATGGAAGATCATCCTCTTCTTTATATCTGTTCCTAATATGGGAGAAATCCCATCCCTTGATATGAGCAATTTCTTGTTCATGAAGCCATTGGGCGAGAAGTGCTTGTTTTTCCATAGTATGTTTCCTTAAGACCGTGATTTTCGGATGTGCAATTATTATATATCGTTTGACTGTATAGAAGGATTTTTACCTAATCTACCTGCCTATTTATCATATTTATGCAGGTAGATTGCTTATTTTATATATAAAAGGGGAGTAAAAGGTTAAAACATACAATGAAGCGTTAAGCTGTGTAATTTTTGTATTTTCACAACATTGAATATATAAAGCTCTTGTTATTAAATTATTTCAAGACGATTTATCAATAAGTATAACTATAAAAAATTGATTAGCTTTAAAATAAATTTAAGAGAGATAGACAAAAGAAAAGTTACGTCTCAAAAAGTGGTGTAAGGCTATTTCCTCACTACCTTCTAGCCTACATTATGCCACCTCTCTGCAAACCTTAAAGTCACTATCAATTACTTGTAAGAGATGGTCGATGGTCTCTTGTGTACACGCTTCTCTCTGAGGGAGTTCTTCAAAGAGAAGAGAGCGTTTGTCCATGAAGTGCGTTGCTACAAACCACTCTTCGTTTTGATTGATACATACCGCTCCTACAAGGCGAAGCATTGCTTGTTTGGAGGGAAATACTCCAACAACACGTGTACGCTTCTTTATTTCTTTGTTGAATCTTTCACAGAGATTGTTTGTACGTATCCAGTGAGCATGTTCTTTTGGAAAGTCTAGGTAGGTCAGTACATACGGCTCTGACTCTTCTAGAAGATGTGCTCCTCTTGGATCTATCTTTTCATACACTTCATAGAGATGCTCAA
>JABZHD010000049.1 GCA_015259045.1 Atopobium sp.
TCCACGGTCCCTCTCGCGAATCAGCGCTTTGTGAACAAACTCAATAGCACCAACGTCAAGGCCGCGAGTTGGCTGAATAGCAATAAGAACGTCTGGGTTGGAAGAAACCTCGCGGGCGATAATAACTTTCTGTT
The DNA here is from genome assembly GCA_015259045.1 of Atopobium sp. GTDB lineage: Bacteria > Actinomycetota > Coriobacteriia > Coriobacteriales > Atopobiaceae > Lancefieldella. The sequence continues at coordinate 135 of JABZHD010000049.1, forward strand.
GGTTGCCGCCGGAAAGTCCCACTGCCTGATGGTCTGCGCACTCTGCAGGACGAATATCAAACTCGTCAATGAGCTTCTGAGAGAATTCCTTGATCTTTTCCAGGTCAAGCGCAATGCCCTTACCAAAGGCTTCCTCGTTGTGGCGCTCAAGCACCATGTTCTCGGCAACCGTAAAGGGCAGAACCAGGCCCCAACGATGACGGTCTGAAGGAATAGTGGCGACTGCGTGGTCAATAACCGTCTTAGGAGTTGTGCTCTGAATCTCTTCACCCTTGACAGAAATGGTGCCCGACTCAGGTTTGACCAGTGCGTTTATGGCATCGGCAAGTTCTTTCTGGCCGTTGCCGTCAATGCCTGCAAGACCAACAATCTCGCCGGCACGAATATCCAAATTAAAGCCGTTTACCTGCTCAATACCGCGCTCGTCCTTGACGTGGAGGTCTTTGATTGAAAGAACAACCTCACCAGGAGTTGCTGGCTTCTTTTCTACATGCAGGTTAACGTTTCTACCCACCATAAGTGTTGCAAGCTCAGTCTCGGATGTCTTGGAGACATCAACGGTGCTCATGTACTTGCCGCGACGAATAATGGTGCACTCATCAGCGGAAGACATAATCTCTTTAAGCTTGTGGGTAATAACAATGATGGTTTTACCTTTGCTTACCAGGTCATGCATGATCTGGATAAGCTTCTCAATCTCCTGCGGCGTAAGAACTGCCGTAGGCTCATCAAGAATAAGAATCTCTGCGCCGCGATACAGGGCCTTCAAGATCTCAACACGCTGCTGCATACCAACAGAAATGTCTTCAATCTTGGCGTCAGGGTCTACGTCAAAGCCGTATTCCTCAACAATCTCCAGGACCTTCTCGCGAGCTCGCTTTGGATCAAGGACGCCGCCACCCTTGGTGACCTCGTTGCCCAAAACAATATTTTCTGTAACGGTAAAGTTCTCAACCAACATAAAGTGCTGGTGAACCATACCAATGCCGTGAGCGATAGCATCGGTTGGGCCAGATATGGATACACGCTCTCCGTTGAGGTAAACTTCGCCCTCATCAGCAGAATACAGGCCATACAGTACGTTCATGAGCGTACTTTTACCTGCGCCGTTCTCTCCTAAAATGGCGTGGACAGTTTGCTTGCGCACGTTAAGGTCTACGGCGTCAAGAGCTTTAAACGATCCAAAAACTTTGGTAATGCCATGCATCTGAACAGCGTAATCCGAACTGACTTCCACGAGCCACCTCCTTTACACACTTGCTAGAGGTGAGGAGTGCCAAAGAGCACCCCTCACCAGCAAATCCAAACTCATCAGCCTTTGGGCCTGTCAGAGGTCAGAAACCATCTGGCGAGAAACCCCAGGGCTCAAAAACTAAGTCAGAGCTTAGCTCAAAGACTTGACGTACTTGTCCAGGTCGTCCTTGCTTGCAGGAGGAACAACGGAGCCAGCCTTGATCTTGTCGAGAAGGTCAGTAGCTGCCTTGTAGGTGTCCTCGCCCATGAGGTGGTGATCCTCAGCAATTCCGACAGCGTCCTCGGAAGCGCCCAGGGAAACAGTAGTGCCGCCCTTCTGGCCGTCCTTCAGGATCTTCTCGGAAATCTCAACGATAGCAACGTTGACGCGCTTAAGAGCGGAGGTCAGAACGTTCTCTGGAGCAAGATATGCCTGGTCACGGTCAACGCCGATAGCAAGCTTATTTGCGTCCTTAGCTGCCTCAATAACGCCGGTTCCTACGCCGCCTGCAGCGTGGAAGACAACGTCGCAACCATCGGAGTACATGGAGTTTGCAATAGCCTTACCCTTTGCAGCATCGGAGAAGGACTCTGCATACTGTGCAGAAACCTCAACGTTGGTGCCCTTTTCCTTGTTTGCATAAGCAACGCCGCCGCGGTAACCATACTCAAACTGGTCGATAAGTGCGGAAGAAATGCCGCCAACAAAGCCAACCTTGCCAGTCTTTGTGGTGCGAGCAGCAATGTAGCCAACAACAAAGGAAGGCTCCTGAGCACGGAACATTACGCCGGTGAAGTTGGAAACCTCAGACTCGTTGCCGTTGTCAATGATGGCAAACTGGGTGTTTGGATTGTCCTTAGCAGCCTTAAGGGTTGCGTCTGCCATAGCAAAGCCAACGCCCCAAACAAGATCGGACTCTGCGTCAACAGCCTTATCAAGGTTGGTTGCGTAATCGGAATCCTGCTTGGACTCAAGGTAGCTGACATCCCAGCCGTTCTTGTCCTTAAGCTCGGTCATGCCCTCCCAAGCGGACTGGTTAAAGGACTGGTCGTTAACACCACCAGTATCGGTAACCATGGTGAGCTTCTTTTTCTTCTCACCTGATGCCTTCTGGCCGCCGTCGTCCTTCTTGGAGTTGTTGCAGCCTGCAAGAACTGCAAGTGCTGCAAATGCGCCAGCGCCGGTTGCGCCGGTCACAAAACTACGACGAGAAACGTTCTTGTTCATTCCGTGCTCTCCTTACCTCATGTGGCGGGAACGTCCAGCTTTAGTGCTGGATCTTTATGAGAAGTTGACCAAACTCCCCTAACTTAAGCGGAAAATCCGCATGGTTCCAAAACAAACAGCAATGGCAAACTGCTGATCTGCAATGCTTTACGCAACAAGTGCCTTAAGCAACAACAGAAAGAGCAACCTCCATCATCTGCGTGAAACTAGTCTGACGCTCTTCAGCAGTAAGTGCTTCTCCTGTAAGAGGCAAATCAGAGATAGTTAGCAGCGTAAGCGCATGCTTATGAGCGTGCATGGCGTTGAGATACAGGGCTGCCGACTCCATCTCAACGGCAAGAACATCCATGCTTGCCCATTTTGGAAGCGAGTTGTCTACGGTATAGAACACGTCGCTTGCCAGGATATTACCAACGCGAACGGGATAACCCAGCTTTTCTGCACCAGCAACAGCCTTGCTCAACAGGCCAAAGTCTGCGGTAGGTGCAATAGTTCCAGGCATTCCGTACTGTGATGGATAATTAGAATCAGTGCTGGAAGACATGCCAATAACAATGTCTCTGAGCTTTACCTCAGGAGCAAGGCCGCCAGCGCTACCAATGCGGAGGATATTATCGACTCCATAGAAATTAAAGAGCTCGTAAGAATAAATACCAATGGAAGGCATACCCATACCAGAACCCATAACGGAGACAGGCTGTCCCTTGTAGGTGCCGGTGTAGCCAAACATGTTGCGAACGGTGTTGAACTGCTCAACGTTCTCCAGATACGTGTCTGCAAGAAGCTTTGCGCGCAGAGGATCGCCTGGCATGAGGACAGTCTTAGCAATCTGGCCCTCAACAGCAGCGTTATGAGGAGTTGGGGTAGTAGCCATTAGTTCTCCTTAAGAATCTCTGACAGGTGAGAAGTTCCAACACCAAGTTGCTCAACGCCAAAATAATCAAGAATTGTCTCGGCCATGTCGGCAAATGTGGCGGTTGTACCAAGGTTGGTGTTTGGCTTAACCTTTGGACCCGTGATAAGCAGTGGCACGTACTCACGAGAGTGATCAGTAGATGGTGTTACCGGATCACAGCCATGATCTGCGGTAATAATGAACAGGTCATCCTCACGAAGACCCTCAATAATCTGAGGAATGCGCTCGTCAAAGTAAGAAAGCGCGTTGGAGTATCCCACAGGATCGTTGCGGTGACCGTAAATCATGTCGGTATCAACAAGATTGGTAAAGCACAGACCGTTGAAGTCTTTGCTGGTAGCCTCAATAGTCTTCTGAATTCCGTCTGCGTTGCAGGTGGTGAACTCAAACTCTGTCATGCCACGGTGAGCAAAGATGTCATAAATCTTGCCAATAGAAAGAACGTCAAAGCCGTTCTCTTTAAGGCGATCAAGCATAGTTGGACCCGTTGGCTCAAGCGAGAAGTCATGACGGCGAGAAGTGCGCTGATATGGCCACTCTCCCTCAAAAGGACGAGCAATAACGCGAGCGACACCGTGCTCACCCTGCAGAATCTCGCGCGCAATGCGGCAATACTCATAGAGTTTCTCGGGACTTACCACGTCCTCATGAGCAGCAATCTGAAAAACAGAATCTGCTGAGGTATAGACAATCAGAGCACCGGTCTCTACGTGCTCTTTACCAAAGTCTCTAATAACATCAGTTCCGGAGTAAGGTTTGTTGCAGAGAACCTTACGGCCCGTCTTCTGCTCAAACTCCTCAATGACCTCCTGTGGAAAACCATCAGGATAGGTTGGGAACTTCTTTGGAGAAATGACGCCCGCCATCTCCCAGTGACCAACCGTAGTATCTTTACCAGCGGATTTCTCCTGCATGCGAGCATATGCGCCCTCAGGAGACTCAATTGGCTTCAAATCAACGTCATACACGGTATCAAGCGCGCCATCAATATTAAGAAGGCCCAACTTTGTCATATTTGGGATGTTAAGAACGCCACTTGTTGCGCATGCACAAAGGGTATTTCTACCCTCGTCTCCGTATGCCGCTGCATCAGGCTCTTCGCCGATGCCAAAACTATCAAGAACAACTACAAAAACACGTTTAGGCATGCTACCTCCTAAAACGCCCGAAACAAGCATTTGCGCACGACACATACGCAAGCTAACTTATGTGGACGAGTCATTACTATTCATTAAATATATTATTACAGTTGCATAATGCCGACGCCCAAGTTAGAGAGATTTTCACGATACAACCGTTTGCAGATACTAAAATTCTGTAAACGGTACGCAGCAAATGCTTAGAAAAATTGGGCAGGTAAGACAAGCGTGGCGAGAAATTCTTTGAGCTCACCAGGGAAAAATTTAATGAATTCATTCTTTACAGACTCTAGCTGCTGTCTTATCGTTGTCCAAAGCAAGATTTAAGCACTAGCTTAAATAAGATAAGCACCTGTTTAGAAGTTTTATATAAGCACCTGTTTAGTCGGATTCTATTTTTTGCTGCTAGGAGGACTGATGCTCACCAATCGAGAACAGATGATTTTCAACTGGATTAAAGAGCAGCCTTCCATTACTCAGAAGGAAATTGCAGAGCGTGCAGGTATCTCGCGTTCTTCTGTTTCGGTTCACATCTCCAACCTTACCGCAAAGGGCGCAATTTTGGGCCGCCGCTACATTTTGAGCGAACGTCCCTACTTTATTGTGATTGGCGCTGCCAACATGGATATTGCTGGCCGCCCAGACACTTCCCTTGTGGCAGGAGATTCAAACCCTGGCAAGGTCACCATGTCCTTTGGTGGCGTTGGCAGAAATGTTGCACACAACCTAGCTCTTCTCGACAGCGACGTTCGTCTGCTCACCGCTTTTGGCGAGGACTATCGTGCGCGCGAGCTCAAAGAGGGCTGCCTGGACTGCGGCATTGACATCGACGCTTCTATTACCGTGCCAGGCGCTTCCACTTCCACCTACCTCTTCATCATGGACGAGCACGGTGAGATGCAGGAAGCCATCAATGACATGCAGATTTACGAGTATGTCACCCCCGAGCGCATCGAGGAGCGCCTGGATGTTATCCAGCACGCCGCAGCTTGCGTGATTGATACCAACCTGCCTCAGCAGACCATCGAGTTCATTGCCAAGAACGTGACCTGCCCTATCTTCTGCGATCCCGTTTCTTCCATTAAGGCACAGAAGCTCAAGAGGGTCCTGGGCAAGATTCACACACTCAAGCCAAATCGCCTTGAGGCCGAGATGCTCTCGGGCATCAAGATCACTGACGATACCTCCCTTGAAGCCGCAGCTCACGAGCTGCTTGCAACAGGCCTCAAGCGCGTGTTTATCTCCCTTGGCGAGAAGGGCCTTCTTTGCGCTGATCACGAGAAGACCGTCCGCTTGCCACTGCTTCCTGCAAAGCTAGTCAACATGACAGGCGCAGGAGATGCCATGATGGCGGGTATTACCTGGGCGTACACTCAAGGTATGACGCTTGAGCAAACCGGCCTGGTAGGCATGGCTGCTTCCAGCATGGCCATTGAGGGTGAAGATACCATCAACGGTGAGCTCAACGTTGATGAGGTTATCAAGCGCGCAGGTATTTAGCGTGTCTGCGCGGCACAGCGCGTCTGCACGGCACAGCGCGTCTGCGCGGCACAGCGTGTCTGCGCGGCACAGCACGTCTGCACGGCGCTACTTTCGGTTCCATTAGTCGTTTACGATTGGAGTATATATGTCTAACCTGAAGGATTTTCTCGTTGTATCTGACGAGGTCAAAGAGGCTCTTGAGCAGAACAAGCCTGTTGTAGCTCTGGAGTCCACCATCATTTCTCACGGTATGCCTTACCCACAGAACGTTGAGACCGCTCTGAAGGTTGAGCAGATTATCCGCGACAACGGTGCAATTCCTGCAACTATCGCAATTATTAACGGCCAGATGCGTGCCGGCCTTTCCGCTGACGAGATTGATTACCTGGGCAAGAAGGGCCGCGAGGTTGCTAAGGTCAGCCGCCGCGACCTCCCTGTTATCATCGCTGAGAAGAAGGACGGCGCAACTACCGTCACTACTACCATGATGATTGCTCACATGGCAGGCATCGACGTCTTTGCAACCGGCGGCATTGGTGGCGTTCACCGTGGCGCTGAGACCACCATGGACATCTCCGCTGACCTCGAGGAGCTTGCACAGACTCCTGTTATGGTCATTTGCGCTGGTGCAAAGTCCATTCTTGACCTTGGCCTTACCCTTGAGTACCTGGAGACCAAGGGTGTTCCAGTACTTGGTTACCAGACCGAGGAGCTTCCTGCGTTCTACACCCGCAAGAGCGGCTTTAGCGTTGACTACCGCGTTGACTCCCCTGCTGAGCTGGCAGAGATCTTTACTACCCAGCAGCAGATTGGCATGAACAGCGGTCTTCTGGTTACCAACCCAATTCCTGAGCAGTATGCAATGGATAAGGACACTATTGACGCAGCTATCGAGAAGGCCCTTGCAGAGGCAGAGGCTAACGGTATCCACGGCAAGGAGTCCACACCATTCTTGCTGGCAAAGGTTGCTGAGATTACCGGCAACAACTCCCTTGAGTCCAACATTCAGCTGGTCTTCAACAACGTTGCTCTTGGCGCAAAGGTTGCTGCAGAGGTTTGCAACCGCAAGTAAGTGCTCGCACGCGCTCAAACGTACAAGCGCACATAAGTACACGTGCAAGCACCGCGTAAGCACCGCATTTCTTTTGGCCCCTACGTCGTTTGACGTGGGGGCTTTTTCTGTCTTGCAGCAGCTTTGGTAGGTTTTGCTAAAGAATTGACATGTTCCTAATCAAGATAGCCAGGCAGCTAGGCGGTCGCACTACCTGATAT
>JABZHD010000004.1 GCA_015259045.1 Atopobium sp.
CTTCATGGGTTTGCTTGCGCTTGTAGGTCTTTTACTTCAACGTAAAAAGTTGCCACAGGTAATTGATGGCGTTGTTAAGACGGTCATTGGTCTTCTTGTCCTCTCATCTGGCGCAGGAATCATCTTCAGCTCTCTATCTGAGGTAGTTACTGCATTAAATAACAGCCTTGGAGTTGCAGGCACTCTTCCTATTAATGATGCGGCCGGTGCAATGGTTCTCTCCATGGAGGGCTTCAGCAGGAATTCCGTACTAATCTTCCTGTTTGCATTCTTACTTCACCTGGTAATTGTTAAGTTGGTTCCTAACAACAACTTTAAGAATGTGTACCTGACAGCTCACCTTGCACTTTTCCATGCATGCTTCATGGCTATTACGCTTCCAGGAATCCTGAACACCGATGACAGCGTTGTGATTATTGCAGTTGGCTCTATTCTCAATGCACTTTACTATGCGCTTTCTCCTGCAATTACCAGAAAGCTTGCAAAAGAGTGGACACAGGATGCAATTACTCTTGGCTTTATGGACCAGGTAGGCTCTGTTGTTGCTCACTTTGTTGGTAAGTTTGTTGGTTCCTCTAACCCAGATGAAGATGCAGATAAGCTGAAGCTTCCTGAGTGGGCATCTATGTTTAGGGACAACACTGTAGTTCTGTTCTTCCTGATGCCAATCATCTTTGTTGGAATGGGCCTTGCTGTTGGTCAGGAGGGTATCGAGGCTCTGTCCGGTACCGGCCCTGAGGCCACTAACTGGATTCTGTGGCTTGTTATTCGTGCTTGGACCTTCTCTGCAGGTATCGTCATCTTGCTTCAGGGTGTACGTATGTTTGTTGGTTCTATTGTTCCTGCATTTAAGGGTATTTCTGACAAGTTCCTTCCTGGTGCTGTTCCAGCTCTGGATGCTCCAACGTTCTATCCATTCTCTCCAATGGGAGGAATGTTTGGCTTCCTTGGATCTTCAATTGGTGCAATTCTTGTCTGCATTTTGACTATTGTTCTTCATGCTCCAGTTATTGTCTTCCCAAGCCCAATCATCATGTACTTTGACGGTAATGTCATGGGTGTCTTTGGTAACAAGGCTGGTGGATGGAAGGGCGCTCTTGCAGCAGGCCTGGTAACTGGTGCAATCACTTCTGCAGCAGCTATCCTGTTCTATCCATTGACTGGCGTAATGTTTGGTTCTGGCGTGACTTGGTCCAACATTGACTACGCACTGGTATGGATGCCTTTGATGTATCTGCTCAAGGCCATTAGAATGCTTGTACTTGGTGCATAGCCAGTTCTTTTAGGAGTTAATAATGAAACTTGTTGCTGTATGTGGTTTTGGCGTTGGATCTTCAATCATTGCCAAAATGAATATTGAGAGCATCCTTCAGAAGAGGAATAGGGAAGATATTGTTGTTGAGACTATCGACCTTGGTAGCGTTCAGGGTGCTGATGGCGATTATTACGTCACAACTAATGAGCTCTTTGATAACTTCCCTGATGGAATTAAAGAGCGCACCATTGTACTAAATAACTTCATTGACCTTGCAGCTATTGAAAGCGCACTTGAAGAGCGAATTGGTCTGTAGACTATTCAACAAATTGTATTCTTAAGGCACTCGTTGATCGGGTGCCTTTTCGCTTGCCGGTGCTCAAAGTTGTCCTTCTCCGCCCACCGATTAAACGACACCGTTCATGTGAACCCCATCTGTTTGGACAGGTGGGGTTTCTCGCCAGTCGTATAGTCAAAGTGGTGTTATTTGGACGTGCGGGATCACTGGACGTGCGGAACCACTGGACGTGCGCCACCACTGGACGCACAGCATCATTGGACGTGCGACGTCAGCAGAAACGGGGCGAGAAATGCAAAAGTTACAGAAACGCTTTGCGAAAGCCTTGAGTGTATTTTTGACGTTGGTGCTCTCGTTTGCGCTGGTAGGGTGCAACGTCTTTCCGTTCCTGCAGAACAACCCTGCCCAGCAAGCAACTCAGTCGTCAATTACAACGGGAGAAATCGATGCAATACATGAGCCCAAGTTTGGCGGCAGCTACCTAGATATCACCATTGACGAGTTCAATAACCTGGGCTTTGAGTACGGCGATAGCGTGGACGTTACGTTTAGCAACGGATACAAGCTCTCCGATATTCCGTACTACAACGGCTATTACACCAAAACCAACGAGCCCCTGGTTGTTGCATATCCGGGCTACCCTTATGTCTATGTGTGCGTAAATAATGGCGAGCCTCTGTGGGAAACTGCTGGTCTGAAGCATGGAGATACGGCTACGGTGACGCTCCACGAGAAGCAGAAGTACGTAACGGTTCAGAAGGCCCTGGATGCAACGTACACCAATAATCGCTCCGACTACGCAAGTGACGAGGTCTTTGCCAACTTCCGTCCCATGAAGGGTGGAAATCTTGCCGAGGGCGTGATGTATCGCTCGGCATCGCCTATTGATAACCAGAACAATCGTGCGCCCTACGCGGCAGATCTGGCCCAGAGGTGTGGCGTGCAGTTTATCTTGGACCTCGCGGACACCAATGAAGAACTCCAGAGCTATTACCAGAATGCGGACTACGACATTACGTGGCATCAGAGCTTGTACGATGCGGGGAATGTTGCGGCCCTTAACCTCAACGCCAATTACCGCGGCGGCCAATATGCTCATCGCCTGGCAGCGGGTCTGCGCGAGATAATTCTGCATAAGGGTCCCTACCTTATTCACTGCACCGAGGGTAAGGATCGCACGGGCTTTGTCTGCGCCCTTCTCGAGGCACTTTGCGGCGCATCCTACGACGAGATGCGCGACGACTACATGATTACCTACAACAATTATTACGGCATTAACGAGAAGGACGATAAGGCTCGTTACGACGCTGTTGTTGACGTGAAGTTCGACGACATCGCTCGCTGCATTGCCGGTCTGCCTACGTACGGTTCGCTTGACGGTGCGGATTATGCAGCTGGAGCTCGCAAATATCTGACCGATGCTGGCATGACCGAGTGGGAGATCAACAAGCTCATCGAGCGGTTAACGAACAAGTAGCGGACAGCGTGCGGGTCGCACGTCGCGGCGACGGTCGCGGCGGGCGCGGTGGTCCGGGTCACGTGAGGCGGTGGTTGCAGCGCCAGTTGCGGGTCGCGGCAAAACTGACAGGTTAGACGCCTGGCGAGAGGAGTGATCTTCTCGCCAGGTTTTAGATTAGGTTTAAATTAATGAAGGGAGATTTAAAATGACGAGTGCTTTTGTTACCAACATCGCTTTTCCAAAATTTCTAGAGGAGGTAATGTTCTATCTCGATGAAGTTGGATGTTTTGATGTTGAAAAAGTTTTGGTTGAAAAACATACAGAGTGGACAGCCCCAAAAGATTGTTGTATTGGTGAAGACGTTTACTTCATGTTTTCAAAAACTTCAATCGATACAATCAGACGTTTAAAGTGTGAGCTGAATAATATTTCAGAAGATGATGCGTTATACGAGGCTAAAGAGTTGCTGGCTGTGGGGCTTAACAGAGGAGAAATGCTTTATAAAGAATACGGCGGATGTATATTTGCTAAAGGCGTTGTATCTGGGGATGTAATTGTAGATTCATACGCCGTAGAAAATGATCTTCATTGGAGAAGCAGGTATTTTGCTCCGATTGATGACATGATTGTTTTTGATAAGCCAATTCATATCAACGATTTTAGAGACTTTATTACTATCTCTAGAACTGGTGCGATTACGAAACTTACTCCAGAACAGAATCAACAATTAAAAAATAAACTGAATCTTTAATTGCAATCGAAACTGTGCCTCAAATTTTGTATGGTGCAGTTTCGATTAGATTTCTTTATTTGTAAATTTTGACTTACATCTCTAACCACGTATTTCTTGTTAATTTACACAGCGATAAAGCCCTGTTACTGACGACGATAATTGCATTTGATATATGATTTGATTTCTTGTATTACGTCGTTATTTCAAGTGACATACTGGGGACTGTATGAATGTAGCGGAATGCCTTGAGAAAAAGCTTATGCCAATGGCGGAGTTGGTGAGTAAGAATAAATATCTTCTTACTATGCGCGACTCGTTTGCCATGCTCATGCCAATCCTTATTATCGGATCAATGTTTACGCTGGTAGGCAACTTGCCAATTCCTGCGTGGGTTGATTTCTTGAAGTCCACTACGATTCAGGGCAAGTCGCTTTTCTCGCTGTTGGCCATTCCTTCTGCCTGCACCGTTTCTCTTATGGCAATATTTTTGTCGTTCGAGATTGGCTACAACTTTGCCGATCAACTTGGTTTAGAGGATCGAGTTTCTGCTGGTATGGTTTCGCTCGTCAGCTGGTTTATTTTGATGCCTCAGGTGACTGAGTTTTTGCCCCAGGGAGCTTCTCAGCCATTTTTGGTGGAAAGCATTCCTCTTGCGTGGACTGGCGCGAGGGGTGTGTTTGTAGCGATTATCGTAGGCTTTTTGTCGGTGTCCATTTTTGGATTTGCTATCAAGAAGAACTGGGTTATTAGGATGCCGGAGGGTGTTCCTACGTCTGTTTCGCTTGCGTTTAGTGCTCTGGTTCCAATGGCGCTCACGTTTGCCGCAGTGTGGGTGATTAGCGTTTTGTTTGCACTTACCCCTTGGGGAGATGCGTTTACCTGCATTTATTCGATGTTGCAGATTCCACTGACCATGCTTGGCGGAACCGTGTGGGCCTTGGCGATTGCTTACATCATTCAGGGCATTTTCTGGTTCTTTGGCATTAACGGATCAAACATTACGAGCCCTATTTTTACGCCGATTTTGACTGCGCTTACGCTAGAAAACCAGGCTGCTTTTGCAGCTGGAACCGCACTGCCCAACATTATCAATCGAGAGTTCGATGCGTTCTTTGCGCTGTTTGGTGGCGGAGGATCAACCCTTTCGCTTCTGATTGTGATATTTTTGTTCTGCAATTCTCGCCGTGCAAAAGACATTGCAAAGATTTCTATTGTGCCTGGTATTTTTGGTATTAACGAGCCGGTTATGTACGGACTGCCGATAGTACTGAACCCCATTATGGCAATTCCTCTGATTTTTACGCCCGCAATCAATATTGCGATTTCCTGGTTTGCCATGAGTACGGGGCTGGTGCCTCTGTGCAACGGTATTATGCTGCCCGGAAGCACCCCTCCTTTGATCTCGGGATTTCTTCTGTGCGGATGGCAGGGCGCTTTACTTCAGCTCGTATTGATTTTGATTGATATGGCAATCTACCTGCCGTTTATTAAGGCTCTGGATATGCAGTTTCTCAAGGAGGAAAAGGGAGCTGAGACAGAGTGCGCAGTCTAGATGCTGCGGAGACATAGTGTGCGTTGAAGGCAGCTCTGGGTGGGCTGCCTTTTTCTGTTCGCCGAAATGTGTAAGAAGTTCAAAACACACCTAAGTCAGATAATCTGTCAAAAAGACGTATACATCACGCTGAAAATACCTCAAACATGCAGATTATCGTCATTAGGTGTGTAAAATGACCGCAATTGAGCAGAATATCTGACTTAGGTGTGTTCCGTAGATACTAAATTTATCGATAGTTAAATTTCTTATATGAGTCTATTCATTTTCTAGCATATTAGGTTAAGTTTATGCATAGAGATGCATATCAGGTAGTACGACCGCCTAGCTGCTTGGCTATCTAGATTAGAAACATGTCGATTCTTCAGCAAAACATATTAAAGCAGCGCTATTTTGTGGGCCAGGCCTAAAAGCCGACGCTAACACGCTGCAGAATCATAATCACCTGCATATGAACTACTTCCCATTTCTTATGTCCAAGAAATGGGAGGCAGTTCATAGGAGGCTCTTTTGGTTGTGGGATACGCTGTTTAAACAGCTGCTGCGTAAAAGTTTTGCGGGGTTGGGACTCGCGCGGTTTGCGGGCGTGGCTTGGCGTATAGTTATAGAGTTACAAGAAGAAATATTGGCGTTATACAAGGCGTTTTTTCGCCGAGAAGAGTGTTTATGCTTGCTATAAAAAATGAAACAAACGTGGTGCTTGCGGTTGATACGTCGACGGATATGCTGGCGTGTACGGTCGCGCGTCTGACCAGGCGCGATGCCGCTGCGGGCATGGGCGCAGCGAGTGCGTCTGATGGTGGGTTCGACGTTGAGGTGCTGGCGTCAACGGATCACCTGTGCCGTCGCCAGGCAAACGTAGAGCTTGTAGGCTCGGTTCAGGAAGCGCTCAAAGCTGCTGGGCTGACCATGGCTGACGTCGATGCTGTTATCGCAGGTAGAGGACCTGGCTCGTTCACGGGCGTTCGCATTGGTGTGGCAACTGCAAAGGGTATTGCGTGCGGCTCTGGCCTGCCACTTTACGGTGCAAGCGCGCTTGATGCCATGGCGTTCAGCGCGTGGAAGGCGGGCGTGCGCGGCACCGTTGGTGTTGTTGCAGACGCAATGCGCGGTGAGGTCTATCCGGGTATCTACCTGCTGGATAATGACGGAGCACATAGAACATTCCCGGTGGAGACCGTTCTCAAGGCAGACGCTTGTGTGGAGGAGTGGTCGAGCAGGACTGATAAGGACCAGCTCACGCTTACGGGCAATGGCTTATTGAAGTACCGTGAGCGTTTTGAGCGCGCGGGTTTCTCGACATATACCGATGAAGCAACGTGGTTCCCAACAGGAGAAGGCCTGGTACGCGCGGTGTGTATGCCCGAGTATCAGCAGGCGGGTGCGGGCGATCCGGCGCTGGTGCTGCCCATTTACACGCGACTTTCGGACGCGGAGGAGTCGGAGCGCAAGCGTTTGGGTCTCAAGGAGCCGGCAACGGTGGCCCTGACCGGCGTGGATGATGCGCTGGCCGATATTCACCTGCAGCTTCGTCCGATGACGGTAAACGATCTGGACCAGGTGGCCGAGCTTGAGGCGGCAACATATGCTGACGCTGCACATTCGGCCTGGTCAAAGCAGACGTTCTACGACGAGCTCTCGGGCGTTGGTCGTAGTTGGTGGCTGGCTCACGACCGCGGAACGGTTATTGGCTTTGCGGGCGGTCGTCTGGCGGGAGCTCAGTTTGAGGTGGAAGAAGTGGTGGTCGCGCCTGAGCGTCGCCGCCAGGGGATTGCATCCAAGCTGGTAGAACGCGTAGCGTACGATGCTCAGATGCTGGGCGCATCCGCGATTACCCTTGAGGTGGAGGAGGATAACGCTCCAGCTCAGGGTGCCTATAGCAAGCTGGGATTTGCCGAGGTTGGTCGTCGCCCGGGATATTACGGTCCGGATTGCGCGGCGATTTTGATGACGGCGCAGCTGCCTTTGGCAGTTGGTGCTGGCTTTGAGGCGAGAAACCCTGAACCTCATGCATCAGTGCGTCCGTGGCCTATTGTTGCAGGTGAGCGCTCTGAAGAGACGCTTGCGGCATTGCGAGAGGCAGGGGATTTGATTCTCAGCCTGGAATCCTCTTGCGACGAAACCGCCATGTGCATCATGGATTCTCACGGTGTGGTCTGCGCAAATGTTGTTGCAACTCAAATTGACTTCCACGCTCGCTTTGGCGGCGTCGTGCCCGAGATTGCTTCTCGCAAGCATACCGAGGCTATCGTTGGTCTTTTCGAGGAGACCATGGCCCGCGCGGGCGCGCACTTTGGTTGCGACACGCTGGTGCCGTCTGACCTGGCCGCCGTTGGTGTTACCGCAGGTCCAGGCCTTGTTGGCGCACTTGTTGTGGGCGTGGCGTTTGCCAAGGGCTTCTGCGTGGCCACTGACCTGCCGCTTATTCCCGTTCATCACCTGGAAGGCCACCTGCTGGCCAACCTGTTTGAGACGCCTGACCTGGAGCCGCCATTTGTGGCCAGCCTGGTCTCGGGTGGCAATACTATGCTGGTACACGTGCGTGCCTGGGGAGATTATGTGGTCCTGGGCTCTACCATCGATGACGCTGTGGGTGAGGCCTTTGACAAGGTTGCCAAGGCGCTTGGCCTCGGCTATCCAGGCGGACCGGTAATCAGCAAACTTGCAGCTCAGGGCAACCCTAAGGCCATTCACTTCCCGCGCGCGATGATGCACAGCGGCGACTATTCCTTTAGTCTCTCCGGCCTAAAGACCGCCGTTATTACCTACATTGAGGGCGAGAACCGCGCAGGTAGAGCAATCAATCTGCCAGACTTGGCCGCTTCGTTTGAGCAAGCAGTTATTGACGTGCAGGTTGCAAAGGCTAAAACCGCTGTTGAGGAGACGGGCGTCTCCGATTTCTGCGTGGGTGGTGGCGTAGCTGCAAACCCCGCACTTAGAGCTGCATATAAGGAAACCTTTGGTCGTATGGGCGTTCGAGTGACGGTGCCCCCGATGTCGGTTTGTGGCGACAACGCCGCGATGATTGCCGTCGGCGCACTTCGCAGCTACCGTACGCAGGGTTTCTCGCTATTGACCTTGGATGCAAACCCCAACGCGCAGCTGGGATCGTGGTCGTCGGATGCGGCGCCCGTTGTCCCAAGCGGCATGTAAGGAGGCCATTGTGCAAGACGGATTCATCAAAGTTGCAAGTATCACGCCGCGCGTCCGCGTGGCCGACGTGGCGTTTAACGTGGAGAGCTGCCTAGCGGCCATCGAAGAAGCCGCAGGTAATTGCGGCGTTAAGGTGGTCGTACTGCCCGAGCTCTGCATCACGGGCTACACCTGCGAGGACCTGTTCTGGCAGGATGCCCTTTTGGACGCAGCCGAGCGCGGCTTGGTCTCGATTGCCGCTCGCACGGCCGACGTCGATGCGTTGCTGCTGCTAGGACTGCCTGTTCGCGTGGCGAGCAAACTCTACAACTGCGCCGCCGTTCTCTTTAGGGGAGAGCTTTTGGGCCTGGTGCCCAAGCGCTACGTGCCCATGTACAACGAGTTTTACGAGGGCCGACACTTTGTTTCCGGCCCCAAGACGGTCACCAGCGTGGACTTTGGCCTGCTGGGCGAGGTTCCGTTTGGTACCAACCAGCTGTTTGCGTGCGACACCATCCCTGAGCTGGTCGTGGGCGCGGAGATCTGCGAGGACCTCTGGGTGCCCATGCCGCCGTCAAACGCGCACGCCGTCGCCGGCGCCACGCTGATCTGCAACTTGTCCGCGTCGCCCGCGCTGGCCGGCAAGTCCGCGTACCGTCGTCAGCTGGTTGCGCAGCAAAGCGCGCGTCTGATCTGCGGCTACGTTTACGCGAGCGCAGGTGAGGGCGAGTCTACGACCGATTTGGTTTTCTCGGGCCATGATCTTGTTGTCGAGAATGGCCGTGTGCTCGCCGACTCCGGCGTGTTTGGCGAGGGTATCGCCGTGTCCGAGATTGACGTGCTGTCGCTGGCGGCTGACCGCAGGCGCACGTCGACGTTTGAGGTTGCTCCGACGCCGGAGGATTACAAGCACCTGACCACGTATTTCTCGCTGGAGTTTGACGGTGAGGGCGAGAGTGCAGGTCACGGCCACGAGCACGCCGCCGCAGGTCACGGCCACGACAGCGAGGGCGTCGAACTTGCAATCCGCACGCCGCTGACCAGGTTCGTTGATCCGCACCCGTTTGTGCCCGCGATGGATGATGCTCGCGCAGCACGCTGCGAGGAGATCCTGTCGATTCAGGCTCACGGTTTGGCTTCAAGGCTGGCACACACCGGCTCTGACCATGCGGTTATTGGCATTTCGGGTGGACTTGACTCTACGCTGGCCCTTCTCGTCACAGTGCGAGCCTTTGACCAGCTGGGATATGACCGCTCGGGCATTGTAGCTGTGACGATGCCGGGATTTGGCACCACGGACCGCACGTACACCAACGCTATTGAGCTGGTGCAGTCGCTTGGCGCCGACCTGCGCGAGATTTCCATTGTGGATTCTGTGCTGCAGCACTTCGCCGACATCGGCCACAACCAGGATGTTCACGACGTTGTGTACGAAAACGCCCAGGCTCGCGAGCGCACGCAGATTCTGATGGACATTGCTAACCAGGTGGGCGGCATGGTCATTGGCACGGGCGACCTTTCCGAGCTGGCGCTTGGCTGGGCAACGTACAACGGCGACCAGATGTCCATGTACGGCGTGAATGCTTCGGTACCAAAGACACTGGTCAGGTACCTTGTCGATTACTGCGCCGATGCTTATGAGGAGCAGGGCGAGGACGAAATTGCTCACGTTTTGCGCGACGTTCTGGACACACCAGTTTCTCCTGAGCTGCTGCCATCTGCGGCAGACGGTTCCATTGAGCAGAAGACGGAGGACCTGGTTGGCCCATACGAGTTGCACGATTTCTTCTTGTTCCACGTGCTTCGTCACGGAAGTGGCCCGCTCAAGATTCTGCGTCTGGCCGAGCGTGCGTTTGGTACGGACACTGACCAGGAGGTTTACGATCACGAGACTATCGTTCGCTGGCTTAAGGTGTTCTACCGCCGCTTCTTCTCGCAGCAGTTTAAGCGCTCGGCGATGCCCGACGGACCAAAGGTTGGTTCGGTTTCGCTGTCTCCGCGCGGCGACCTGCGTATGCCATCCGATGCTTCGAGCTCGCTCTGGCTCTCTGAACTGGAGAGTTTGGACGCGTAAGCGCGCGCGATAGCGCGTAGCGCGGCAGATTGTAGCGTGGTAGGACGTATTTCTTAGGTGTTCAGTACCCGGCTATTCATGTATATGAATAGCCGGGTACTTTTATGCAGGTTGATTTTTGCTATGAGTAGGGAAGAGGCGATTTTGCCCTCAAAATGGTCCTCAAGTGGTAAAAAATGCGTTTAGTTGGAGTTTACAGAAATTGCGGGATTCTATGCATCAAATCTACCTGCAGTTTTGTTTCGGACAAATAATCAAAAATCTGGATAAAATTCGCTACCTGGTAAAACATAGGTGCAATTTTTTTGAATGCTCCATTTCATTCCCAACTAAACGCATTTTTTACCCAAATTGGACCCTCCCAAAGAGGTACTCATTTTTCCTATGCAAAATCGCGCATATCACTAGCAGAATATGCACGCAGCAAAGATTTGCGCTAAAAATTATGCTAATGGCAAGAATCTGCAGGTCGATACCGCTTGGCGCTCGCATCCGTCGACCGCAAGTCGCGCTTACCAGCAGCTCAACGGCGCCGCGCGCCTGTTCGCAGCTCGCACTCCGCCTGCATTCCACTCGCACCCCGCACGCACCCACCAGCCTGCGCATAACCGTTGACGGCTTATACTGCACGCCTACAGAAAATCTAAGTCGGTTTTGTAAGATTTTCGCGATATTTCGTATAAATTGTTTTCCCGTGTGGAATAACTAATAGCGTTGGAAAAGGGCGCTTGGCGCCAATATCGGGCTTGGCCCGAAAGGGAGGTTTTCATTATGAATTTGAAGCCACTTGGAGATCGTGTTCTGGTAAAGCCTGCTCCAAAAGAGGAGAAGACATCCTCTGGTCTCTACATTGCATCCGCAGCTCAGGAGCTCCCTCAGCGCGGTGAGGTCCTCGCAGTTGGAACTGGCAAGCTTGATCAGAATGGCAATCGCATTGCTCTTGATGTTAAAGTCGGCGACCAGGTATTTTACGGCAAGTTCGGTGGCACCGAGGTCAAGGTAGACGGCGAGGAGCTCCTGCTTCTTCGTGCTGACGATATCCTTGCAGTCCTCGAGGACTAATCGCTCGCAGCTCGTTAATTCGCAGCTTAGTCGTTTGCAGCTTGTTCGTCCGCTTTTTACGTGTAAGTTCAGCTATTTTGGAGGAATACCATGGCTAAAGATATCGATTTTGGCACAGATGCTCGTGCCAAGCTTGCTAAGGGTGTAAACACCCTGGCAGATGCCGTAACCACTACTCTTGGACCTAAGGGTCGCTACGTTGCACTGCAGCGTTCTTACGGCGCACCAACCATCACCAACGACGGCGTCTCCGTTGCTCGCGAGATTGAGCTCAAAGACCCAGTAGAGAACATGGGCGCTCAGCTGGTCAAAGAGGTAGCAACCAAGACTAACGACACCGTCGGCGACGGTACCACCACCGCAACACTGCTTGCACAGGTTATCGTTAACGAGGGCCTCCGCAACGTTGCTGCAGGTGCAAACCCAATTGCAATTCGCCGCGGTATCGACAAGGCCGTTGAGGCTGTCGTCGCTCAGATGAGGGGCATCGCTAAGGAGGTCTCAACCAAGCAGCAGATTGCTTCCGTTGGTACCATTTCCGCAGGTGACCCAGTCATCGGTGGCAAGATTTCCGACGCTATGGACGTTGTCGGCAAAGACGGCGTTATCACCGTTGAGGAGTCCCAGACCTTCGGCATCGACATCGACACCGTTGAGGGTATGCAGTTTGACAAGGGCTACGTTTCCCCTTACTTCGCAACCAACAACGAGACTCTCACCGCTGAGCTGGACAATCCTTACATCCTCATGACCGACAACAAGATTTCCTCCATCCAGGACATCCTGCCTATCCTTGAGGCTGTCCAGAAGCAGGGCGCACCTCTGCTCATCATGGCTGAGGACGTCGACGGCGAGGCTCTGACCACCCTCATCCTCAACAAGCTCCGCGGCGTTCTGAACGTCTGCGCAATCAAGGCTCCTGCATACGGCGACCGTCGTAAGCGCATGCTCGAGGACATCGCTGTTCTCACCGGCGGCCAGGCAGTCATCAAGGAGCTCGGCGTTAACCTCAACGAGATTAGCGCAGAGATGCTCGGTCGCGCTAAGTCCGTCAAGGTTACCAAGGAGACTACAACCATCGTTGGTGGCGCTGGTTCCAAGGACGCAATCGACGACCGCATCACCCAGATCAAGGCTGAGATTGAGAACACCACCTCCGACTTTGACCGCGAGAAGCTCCAGGAGCGTCTTGCTAAGCTCGCTGGCGGCGTTGCTGTCATCAAGGTTGGCGCAGCTACCGAGGTTGAGCTCAAGGAGATCAAGCACCGCATCGAGGACGCACTTCAGGCAACTCGTGCAGCTGTCGAGGAGGGCATCGTCGCAGGTGGCGGCGTCTCCTTCCTGGCTGCTTCCTCCGTCCTTGATAGCGTTCAGACCTCTGATGCAGACGAGAAGATCGGCGTTGAGATCATCCGCAAGGCACTTGAGGCTCCAGTCCGCACCATCGCTAACAACGCTGGCTTCGAGGGCAGCGTAGTTGTCGAGAAGATCAAGGCACTCCCAACCGGCCAGGGTCTTGACTCCGCTTCCGGCCAGTATGGCGACATGATTGAGATGGGTGTTCTTGACCCAGTCAAGGTCACCCGTACCACACTCCAGAATGCAGCTTCCGTTGCATCCCTCATCCTCATCACCGAGGCAACTGTTTCTGAGATGCCAAAGGACACCACCATCGAGGAGTCCATCACTCGCGCAGCTGCTCAGGGCGGCCAGGGCGGCATGTACTAATCCGCACCTTCGCGTCACTTCAATCGGGTCCAGCTTCTCGCTGGGCCCGATTTTTTCTTTCGTCGCAACAACTTGGCGAGAAACCCGTCTTGTCGTAACTGCAACGTTTTCCCACTCAGCGTCCATTAATCGAAATAGTATGAAGGTAGCGTCATTTGAGCGGAATTATTGGTCGCTACAGGTTAGAATATTTATTTGCGACCGCGGCCATGCCGCCGCTGCGACTGTGACCGCACCCGCGGCCATACCGTCGCTGCGACTGTGACTACGCCGCAGCTGCACCCGCGGCCAGCACGCTACTGCGACCGCACCGTTAACCCGCCACGCGCCAAAGGAGAGGAGGCACCATGGCTCAGAACCAGAACCGTAACGAGGAGCGAGATTTTCTCGACGACCTCATTGATATCCAGGACTCCCTGCAGGTGCTTTCCAACCCACTCGACGCGCTGATGGGAAGCCTGTCTATTGACCCAAACACGGACAAGCCGTTCGAGCCAATGGACTACAAGGAAATCCCCTGGTCAAACGCTAATCGCTGCCTGAGATGCGCCTCGGGAAAAGCCGAGGCATGTTCTCGCTGTCTTGACGTTTGCCCAGCTAATTGCATTGATATCCACAATCAGTCCGTGCGCATCGACGATGAGGCGTGCCTGCAGTGCGGCCTTTGTGTTGCTGCGTGCCCAACCGAGACGTTCAACACGCGCCGCCACACGTCCCGCATGCTGTATGACCAGGTAGCTCGCGCGGCCTCCGCGTACGAGCAGTGCTACATCACCTGCACGCGTGCTCTGGCGAGAAAACCTGAGGGCAACGAGATTTGCCTGCCTTGCGTGGGTATGCTCTCGGCCGACATTTGGTTCTCGATCCTTACGGACTTTGACAACGTAAGCGTTTACCTGCCGTTAGGTGTTTGCGACCGTTGTCGTACCACTACCGGTGAGGAAGCATATACCCAGGCAATCGCTACCGCTGAGGAGTGGACGGGTGCCACGGTTGGCCTCGAGGTCGACGGCAACAATCTCAACCACAACTTCACGCGTGCGTATATCCGTTCTCAGTTCATCTCCAACGCGATGAACGGTGCAGAACGCCTGGTATCTGCATCGACGCCTGTCCTTGCGGGCGCTAAGGCAATTGCCGACCGCATCAACAATCACGCTCGTTCCCTGGACAAACTCCAGACGCAGCTTGATGACGTGATGGGCCTGCGCACCACCGACATGCGGCAGTCCATGCTCACGCAGGATCGCCGTCTGGTCATGGGCGCACTTCAGCACGACCCAGAGCTTGCTCCTTACGTGAAGCTCGAGGCTCCTATCTGGGATTCCAGCAAGTGTACGGTTTGTGGCGACTGCAAAAATACCTGTACGACGCACGCTATCAACATCGACGAACGTGGCAAGCTGACCATCAAGATGCCGTTCTGCGTCAACTGCGGCGCCTGTGAAATTGTTTGCCCTGAACCTGGCGCGCTTACGATGGTGCCGATGGATACCTCTGAGCTGGTTGTTCGTGACCGCAAGGCCGAGGAGACCGAGCGTCTTGAGGCTTTGGCTCGTCGTAAGGCTCGCTTCTTTTTTGACACCGGCAAGGAGCAGCTCAAACACTTGGCGGACTCGATTTCCGAGGACTCGGATGAGGAAGCCGCCACGGAGGCTGTTGCGGGCCTCGCCGCGAACTCTGCCGCCACTGCACAACAACCTCCAAAAGAGGATAATGGGGAGTAGCAAGTAGCTGCGTACACAGCACAACGCTTCTAGCTGCTCGTTCTTCTCGCCAGAAACGCAAGTAACCGTAACCGTCCACCGACAACAAGAGGACTCACATGTCGCTTTCAATTGGTATCGTTGGCCTGCCAAACGTTGGTAAATCCACGCTGTTCACCGCGCTGACCCGCAAGGGTGGCCTGGCTGCAAACTATCCGTTTGCTACCATCGACCCTAACGTGGGCATCGTTGACGTGCCTGACGCAAGGCTTCAGAAGCTGGCTGAGATTGTCAATCCTGGTCGCATCATGCCTGCAACTGTTGAGTTTGTGGACATCGCTGGCCTGGTCAAGGGCGCAAACGAGGGAGAGGGCCTGGGCAACCAGTTCCTGGCAAACATTCGCAACACCGACGCCATCTGCGAGGTTGTTCGCTACTTCAAGGACCCCGACGTCATTCACGTAGAGGGCCGCGTCAACCCTGACGAGGACGTGGACATCATCCAGACGGAGCTCATCCTCGCTGACCTGGGCACCATTGAGCGCGCCCTGCCTAAGCTTGAAAAAGAGGCCAAGCGCGATAAGGACCTCCAGCCCAAGCTCAACGTGGCAAAGCGCCTTCAGGAGTGGCTGAACGAGGGCAATCGCGCCGCTGACATGGAGATGACCGACGAGGAGCGCCTTGCTGCTCGCGATCTTTTCCTGCTTACCATGAAGCCAATCCTGTATGTCGCAAACGTTGACGAGGACATGCTCACCGAGCCAGCTCCTGTCATCAACGGCGTTCAGTCCATCCCTGTTTGCGCAGGTGTCGAGGCTGAGCTTGCTGATCTTGACCCAGAGGAGGCTGCAGAGTACCTGGAGTCCCTGGGACTTGAGCACTCCGGCCTGGAGACGCTTGCCCAGGCAGCATACAAGCTACTTGGCCTGCAGAGCTACTTCACCGCTGGCCCTATGGAGGTCAGGGCGTGGACTGTCCGCATTGGCGCTAAGGCTCCCGAGGCTGCCGGCGTCATCCACTCCGATTTTGAGCGCGGCTTCATCAAGGCCGAGGTTGCCAGCTTCAACGATTACGTTGAGCTGGGCGGCGAGGCTGGCTGCAAGACCGCTGGCAAGCTGCGCATCGAGGGCAAGGAGTACGTGGTCGAGGACGGCGACGTCATGCACTTCCGCTTTAACGTCTAAGCCACAAAACCGCTTACTGTAAACGTGAAACGGGCGAGAAGATCGGTCTTCTCGCCCGTTTTTGTGTGGGGTGGGGTGGTGTCGCGGGGCACACGCTGCGCGTCGCGGGTTGCGAGCCGCTACAGGTCGCTGCAGGTCGCTAGCGCTTAGGGGCCTGATCGGTGCCTAGGACTACGGTGATGTCCACGTCAGTTGGGTAGGAACCGTCGTTTGCCTTGATGTTAGCTGTAGGGATGTCCAGCGCTTTTGCAACACCAACGGCCTTTGCCAGGCCCGTACGCGTGCCGTCGTAGACAATAATCGAGTCGGTTGGATGCTCCAGAGAGCTGTCGGCGTAAGCGGTGTAGCCCTTAGTCTTCAGGATGCCAGCCTTTTGAGCTGCAAGTCCTTGAACGTCGGTGCCGTTAAGCACGGCAACTTCTCCGGTGTAGTCCGGCTTGATGCTGTCGGCCGCAGAAGTGTCGCCCGCAACGGTACCAACAATACCTGCAGTTTCGTCAGCGCTTGCATCCTCCAGAGGAGGCAGCGCCTGGTTTACACGGTCCATCATGGTCTTCCACGCGCTCTTATCGACAATCTCGTACCACACGTCGTCAATGAGCTCGGACGTCGTCGGCGTGCGTGCGGAATACATATCCTTGGAGGTGTCCATACCCCTAAACGACATGGCCAGGCCCACAATATCGGTAACGTTGAAGTCAGTAGTTACGCTCTCGGCCATGGTAGATACGGCGCCCGACATAGAAACGGGGTCCAGCTGGAGGACCTTCTTGGCAATGGCCGTTAGAATCATGCGCTGGTTAGCCGCGCGATAGAAGTCGCCGGCGCCGTAGTTGTCGTATGCGTGACGACTGCGAGAAAGGCCGAGCGCTTGCTGACCGTTGAGCTGTTGCTCGCCAGCGGGAAGGTCAATGCCTGAGTACTGCATGTCAGAAACAGCAACGGGCAGGTTGACCGTAATGCCGCCGATGGAGTCCACAATCTTGGTGAACGACTCAAAGTCTACCTCGGCATAATGCGAGATGTTAACGTTTGCCAGCTTGGAAACGGCCTCGACCATTCCGGATGCGCCGCCATAACTGTATGCGGAGTTAATCTTTTGCTTTCCGTGTTCTCCCAGGTCAACCATAGTATCTCGGGGGATGGAAATCAGGGTGATCTTCTTGTTCTTAGGGTCAACGCGAGCCAGAATAATAGTGTCGGCGCGGAAGTTTGCGTCGGAATCGCCCCAGTTCTCTGCACGCCCCTCGTCCTTATCCACGCCCAGAAGCAGCATGTAGAACGGGTCGGAAGGAGCAACCTGTACCAGTGTGGCCTGCAGGTTTGCGTCCAAGCCCTGGCGAAGTTTTGAGTTGGTATCCAGCATCCACCACGCAAATGCAACACCTGCTACCAGCAGCAACGTTCCCAGGATGCCGGCAAAGATCTTCAGACCACGACCGCGAGAAGAACCTTGGCGCTTCTTGGAATATGCGCCCACGCCTTCTGCGCGAGAAGGTGCATGGCTCACGGCACCTGCTCGATGTGCAGCAAAGTGGGTGTGTTTTTGCTGCTGAGCTGGGGCTTCTTCGGGCCACTCGTCGCCGACATTGGTCTGGCCAATCAAAGGCTCGCGCGTAAACCTGGAGCCGTGGGATTCGTGATTGTTGCGTGCAGAACTTGCACCTGCGCTTCGAACACTGCCCAGCGTGCGAGGCTGATATGCGCCCTGATTATAAGCGTCATAATCGTCCTGTGCGAAGTCCTCTGTATCGTACTTAGGGGTATCTTCGTACCTATCACGGCTGTTGTGACCGTGATTCTGAGATGAATGTGACCTTCTGGCCATTGGGGCTCCTTTGTGTTTAATCTGCGTTTTGCCCAATGCGTTTTGTCAAATATCTACTATACGCAATTTTGCGATTTCTTGCTGTAAGGAAACAAACCTGCCACAAAAAATCCCCGCTTCAACGTGTGAAGCGGGGACGTGTGCGAGAAGTTCGTGGAGCTTGGCGCGAGAAGTACGAGCAACTTTTGCTCATGGCGTTACTTACTGTGCAATGCTGTCTTACTTACGGCGATCCTTCAGAGCATAGCCAAGTGTCGTAATAACGCTGCCCACGGTAGCTACTGCAACAAGAGCAATCTCGGAGAAGTCACCAGTCTCTGGAAGCTTTGGCTGCTTCTTCTTTGGCTTCTTAGGAGTCTCTGATGGAGGAGTTGCAGGTGGTGTATTTGGTGGGGTATTTGGAGGCGTGGTAGGAGGAGTGTTTGGTGGAATCTCAGTGTTGGTAACCGTGAAGCCATCAGTCTGGTTGCCCGAGACTGTACTGGTATATCCAGCAGGAACGTTCTCTTCTACTACGGTGTAAGCAATAACGTGACCGTCTGTTGCATCGTTACGGAGAAGACCGCTAAATGTTGCAGCCCAGTTATTAGTCTGGTCAAGAGTGACTGTCTCGGTGCTAGCAACGCCGTCTTTGTAGAGCCTGACGGTAACAGGACCGCCGACAGTTCCCACCCATGTCTTGTTAACTTGTACGTCAACTGTTGGGGTCTTCTCGTCTTCAACGGTCTTAATAACGCCGGTGGTTGCAGAAACGGTGAGGTTATACGTATCGGTATTGAGCTGGTAGCCAGCAGGAGCGGTAATCTCCTGAACGTTGTAGGTGCCAGCAGGGAGCTTCTCGGTGGTAGCGGTACCATCTTCACCAGTGGTAATAGTCCAGGTCTTGGATGGATCAGTGGTGCTGGTCACCTTAAAGACTGCACCAGCAAGCTTGGTGTTGTGGTCGTTCTTATCAACCTTAATGATGCGGATACGAGCGATGATGGTAGAAGTACCTTCACCGCCGGAAGTTGCGTTGCGATATACCCAATCGGAGCGGTACTCAGGGTTGTCGGAGTACATGGTAATGAGGTTACGCAAGGCAACACCAGGTACATAGGTAGTGCGATAGGTGAACTTAAAGCTCTGACCGTTGCTGAGGTCTATGCCAGAAAGGTCAAGATCAAACGACTGTCCATCAGGAGAAATGGTGAGCATACCTGGGGTAATAGGAATGCGAGTTGCAGTTCCTGGAATGGTTGAGCCGTACTCGTCAAAGCGAGCGCTCCAAAGCTCAAAGGTTCCTGGAACATAGGTAATCTCGGAAGGAAGGTCGCCGCCGCCCTGGTCGGATAGCTGGTCGTGTAGACGGACGTTGTGGAAGTTACCACCAGAGTAGTTGATGCGGCCGGTCCACTGAATCTCGTTTGCGTTGCCCTCAATAATCTTGCCCCACTTGGAGAGGTACTCAGTACGAATGGTACCAGGAGCAGTGACGTCAAACGTTACAGGAACAGGGTTGCCAGAGACAGTAAAGATAAAAGATTTACCGGTACCTGTCTGAACACGCTGTGAATCAATGGTAAAGCCAAGTCGAGCGGTACCGCGCAGGTCAGTGTGGTTGTTAACGTAGTTGGTAAAGACAACACGCATGTTACCACCAAAACCATCGGTACCAGGGGTGACGTGAGCTACTGCCATGACCTCGCCGGTTGCTGCATCGGTGATGTTAAAGGTAGACGCAGGATGAGCTGCGGTAAACCTCATCTCGTTAGGCAGAGTGACGTCAAAGTAATCACCCGGCTCTACGTTTGCATTTGCAGAGGCGTCCCACGTCATTGCAATGGCATACACGTTTGCCTTGTTAACAACGGTAGTTGGGTTACCAAAACGATCTTCAACCCTAAAGTCTGTAATGGTTGCGACAACCGCTTTAGGGGTGCCCGTAGCAGCTTCGGTACTTGCGGTCTCAGCAAAAGCTGATTTTGCAGCAAGCGGAAGCGCAAGGGCTAGCAAGAAGACAAAACTTAACAGCTTAAACAGTCGTTTGTTCATCAGGACTCCTTTGCAATAGATGCGTCTATTTTCACCTATTACAAAGAGAATTTATTTGAGATTCTGTATATATTTATATAGCTTTTTTAAAGTTCAAATATTTATGCAGGTACAAGGAATTTATCGGTTCTTTTTCTGATACCTTTTAAATAAAGTACAGCTAAATTCACAGGTTCTTCACAATTGTTCACAACGAACATTCCACACTATGTGCAGCTTAGCGTAATAAAAATGGATAAATATTACTCCTAATAAATCTAAATGCTGGACATTAGTCTCTTTTTATACGTGATTCCGAATAGGTCATTTTTCTGTATGCAATTAAGGAGGCGAGAAGTTCTGTGGAGTCTCGCAAGATAGACGGTTTTCTCGCCAAAAAAGAACGCCTTGTCACGAGGACAAGACGTTCTTGTAACGTTGCGTGGAGCTGCGCGTCTGTGCTGCTACGATTGCGCGTCAGGCTTACTTGCGACGCTTAAGTGCAACTGCGCTGCCCAGTGCTGCTAAAGATCCAAAGAGGACGCCTGCAACAGAAGATGCATCTCCGGTGTAGGGGAGGTTGGACTTCTTGCGAGTCTTAGCAGGTTTTTCTGGAGTTGGAGGAACCTGGGTGTTAGTGACTACAAAGCCCTGAGTTGCGTCGCCGGTAATCTGGCTGGTGTAGCCGGCTACCTCGTCCTCAGAGATGGTGTAGGTAATTTCAGAGCCGTCAGCTGCATAAGCCTCGAGGCCTGTGAAGGAATCCTGCCAGTTGTTGTCAGAGCTCAAGGTAAGAGTCTTGCCGGTGTCAACGCCGTTTGCAAGCAGGTGAACGGTTACTGCTCCACCCTCTGCACCATTCCAGACCTTCTGTACAGGGATGTCTGCGTGAGCGTTCTTCTTGTTCTCAATAATTTTGATAGTGCCGGACTGATTGTCAACGTTTACGGTGTAGACAGTAGCGTCGCGCACGTAACCATCTGGAGCGGTGATCTCTTCGATGGTGTAGGAGCCGGCAACAAGCCTCTCGGAGGTTGCAGTTCCGTCGGCACCTGTAGTAAGAGTCCAAGAATCAGCTGGGTTAGCAACGCTTGTTACCTTAAAAGTTGCGCCTGGAAGCTGGGTAGTTGCGTTGTCAGCATCAACCTTGATGATGCGGATGCGGCCGACAAGATTGCCGATTGCGGCGCCGGAGTTGCTCGGAGAGTAGTAGGTAAAGCCAATCTCGCTTCTTGGAGCACCGCCAGTGTTGGTAAGCACACCATAGTTATGCAGAGCCATACCTGGGATAAAGGTGGTGCGGTACTGCAGGAGGTAACGCTGACCCTGGGAGAAGTCAACGCCGCTCAGGTTGAGGTGGTAGGAGTGGCCGTCAGCTGCAATAGAAAGTGCACCATTAGGAATGGTGACCTCCTGAAGGTTGCTGAAGTTACCCGTTCCATCAAAGTCTGCACGATAGAGGTGGAAAGAGTTGGCAATGTAGGTTACCGATGCTGGCAGGTCGCCACCGTTTCTATCAGAGAGGGAGTCAGAGAACTCAACGCCTGTCATGTTAGAAGCGGAGTAGTTAAGACGAACGTACCAAAGTACCTCGGACTCGGTACCGGTAACAGGACCGCCCCACTTGTTGAGCCACTCTTCGCCAATGGTGTTTTTTGGACGAACAATCATGTTGAGAGGAACAGCGGTGCCGTTAACGCCAAAGTCAATGTGGGTGTTGTCGCCTGCGTTGATGGCGTCGCGGTCGTAGAGAGCGGACAGCGAGAAGGTACCCTTAATCTGGGTATGGGTGTTTGCATAGTCTGTATAAACAACATGCAGAGTTCCACCGAAGATGCTGCCTGCTGCTGGAGTTGGATAAGCCCACGCTACGGTTGCACCGTTAGGATCTTTAACTTCAATTGGAGTTGTGTTTTGTGTGGCAGTGAACTGGACTTTATCGGGCAGAGTAATATCAAAATAGTCACCTTCTGCCACGGTAGATGCGGTAGATTCCCAGTTAATTGTAATATGGTACAGATTATCAGTGGTAATCTCATTTACTGGTGTATAGGTATCATCAGCCACAGACATGCTGGTAATTTGAACCGGTGAAACAGTTGCAGCCGAAGCGAATGTTGCCACAAAAGTAACAACAATCATAAAAGGAACAAGAAATACACCTAGTCTGACCAGTACTTTTTTCATAAACCAAACTCCAATTCGTCTTTCAAACGTGAGAAAATTATTGCAGATAGGTACTTAAAAACTGTTACCAGTTTTGGTCGTCACAAAACAATTACATTTCAAGTTATAGTGTCTTTGACCTGCTCTTCTCGCCATATTTTGTGTTTTATAATTGTTAGAAATTAGTAGCATTTCTCGTCAGATTATAGAACTTTACCGTCTTTTGTTTGCGCAGAATAAGAAGACTTTTTGGCGGGCGCAATCTCTCGTGGTGTTATCGGCTGGTTGAAGGTATTATTAATAGCAATAAATTCGTGGTAGAGATATGTGCCTATACGTGCGGTATTGTGTGTTGGCGCAGAATCTAAGAGTGACCGGGAAACCGGAGAAGCGGAGTCATGCATGAGCGAGTCCAGGCCCAAGCAGTTTGTTGCAGTTCTAGACTTTGGTGCCCAGTACGGCCAGTTAATTGCACGTCGCGTGCGCGATCTTAACGTCTACTCCGA
Organism: Atopobium sp.; assembly: GCA_015259045.1. Classification (GTDB taxonomy): domain Bacteria; phylum Actinomycetota; class Coriobacteriia; order Coriobacteriales; family Atopobiaceae; genus Lancefieldella. The sequence goes on from JABZHD010000004.1 coordinate 22,697, forward strand.
GATTGTTCCTTGTGATATTTCTGCAGATGAGCTTCGTGAGCTCAATCCATCTGCGCTCATTTTGTCCGGCGGCCCTGCTTCTGTTTACGCGGAG
>JABZHD010000050.1 GCA_015259045.1 Atopobium sp.
TGTTTATCAGAATACTTAAGGTAGTTGAAAATAAATTAATCGCTACATAAGTAAAAATACATACGTATATACTTGGGATTAGCCCAGCACATAGCATTAAGATCGCAATTACGGAAAGTACGCCTAAGATAACGAGAAATTCTGCGTTTTCTGAGAACGCAATAATAACTCCAGCGGATTTCTTATAAGAGTCTTTAAGTGTTTTTACTATCTTTGCTGTAAGCTTTGACCCAAAAAACTCGCCTAAACTTGCAGCAGCAGTAACAATCCCTAAGAACTTTATATCAAATCCCATACTGGTTAAATTTGGGGCAATAAACTGGCTGTAATTACTAACTAAAATTAATGAAATTGCTGAAACTGTACAAAGCGAAATAAATATATTTGTTTTCACAATCTTTATAAGTTCCTGAAAAAATGTCTGTACATTTTCTTTCAGATTCAATTTACTAGTTCTAGTCCCTATAAATCCATCTTCTTCTAGTAGGCAATTGTTTCTTCTACTAGGGCTTACATTATTTTCTTTAAATTCCAAAGTTACTAATAGCCCAAGAAAATATACAAAGATTGAAATAACAAAAGGAATCAAAGGATTGATGCTAAAAAGAACAGGAGCTATTAAACGAACAGTAATTCTAATGATTGACTGAGTTCCTGTCATTTTTGAAAGAATTAGAGCATATGCGCCATTCTTCCTATCCATCCCAGAATTTGTATTTGTCGCTTCGAAAAGAAAAGCACTTCCAGCTCCTGACTGTGACGCATTTGCTAAAGAAAAGAACAATTCAGAAGCTACCATTAATAAAAAACTATTTGCAAAGGTTAAGGTCACTATTGCCACAAGTCTAGAAAAAGAAGCAATTTTTAAAACAATATGATGTCCGTGACGATCAGATATCCAACCCGTTGGAATCTCAAGTACTGCTGTAGCTATTGCACCGACACTCTGGACTAGCGCAATATCAAAATAACTTAAACCACGCCAAAGATAATAGAGAGTTAAGATGGTCCAAATCAGAACACTTGAATTAATATAATTTGACCATTTGTAGAACAGAATGTTTTTTTCTGCTGTTTCTAGCTTTCCTTCAAACATTCATTTCCTCTTTAGATCATCCCTATCCCCTATTCTTATTTCTCCCTATTATAAGATTTCTAAATAGAATTACTTCCAACTGCCTTACTGCTTTAGTGAGCAAAACCAGAAAATATTGCTTCCACAGAAATATTTTCCTTGCTGTTATGTTCTTTTGACAGTGCTACCATAAATTACATAGGTCTAAAACGTATCCGGAGAGGGGAACCTATGAAAATGCTACGCGCAATGCGTGAGCCACTGAAGTATGTTCAGGGCAAAAATGCTTGTCTCGAGTTCGAGAAAGAGATGGGCTACATGGGAAAGCGCTTCCTGTTTGTTTGCTCTAACAGCGGCTACAAAGCAACCCACGACATGATCGAGCAGAGCTTCGAGGGCAAGAGCGACTATTACCGTCGCTACGAGGTCTTCGGTGGCATCTCTTCCAACGGCGAGATTAACCGCATGAAGGCTATCGTCGAGGAGGACAACATCGACGTAGTCGTCGCTATCGGCGGCGGTAGCGCTGTTGACACCGCAAAGGCAACCGCATATTACGCTGGTAAGCGCATCGTTATTCTTCCTACCGTTGCAGCTACCGACGCTCCATGCACCGGCCTCTCCGTTATTTACAACGATGACGGTTCCTTTGACAAGTACCTCTTCTACCCACAGAACCCAGATGCAGTTATGGTCGACACCCAGATCATCGCTAACGCACCTGTTTCCTTCCTGGTAGCAGGCATGGGCGACGCACTGGGCACCTACTTTGAGGGCCGCGCATCCATCCGCACCGAGTCTCCTTCCCTCGAGGGAACCGGCATTACCCGCGTTGGTATGGCAATTGCTAAGGAGTGCTACCTCACTCTTCGCGATTACGGTTCACAGGCAATTAAGGCTTGCGAGAACAACGTTGTAACCCCAGCTCTTGAGGCTATCTGCGAGGCAACCGTCTACATGAGTGGCGTCGGCGCTGACAACGTTAACTGCGCAGCAGCTCACTCCTTCTACAACGGCCTCACCTCTCTTGGTGGCCACAGCGCACCTCACGGCAACTGCGTTGCTTTTGGTACCCTGGTCCAGCTTGTTCTTGAGGGTGTTCCTCAGGAGGAGTTTGACGAGGTCCAGGACTTCTGCCTTGAGGTTGGTCTTCCAACTACCCTCGAGGAGGTTGGCATCACCACTGACGAGCAGATCAAGAAGATCGCTGAGGCTGCTTGCGTTCCTGGCGAGACCATCCACAACCTTGCTGGCGACGTCACTCCTGACGAGCTCTATGCAGCTATCGTTCAGGCTGACGCAATGGGCCGTGCTCTTAAGGCTTAGGCTTCTAGTCGCAGGTTGCGACGCACACCGACGCGCCGCAACAGCACAGCGCAACGGTGCCACAACAGCGCACTCACTTGATACAGAAGAGGGACCGCAGGTGCGGCCCCTCTTTTTTGTTGCAGTTTTGATGTGATAGCGAGAAGTGCGGACGATGCCGCAACGGTACACAGCACAGACGAAGCTCGCACCGAGGCAGCAGCGTCTACACGCCTACAGGCCCAGCACCTGCTTGATGTCCGCAGCAATCAGCTTGGGTTCCAGATGACTTTCTCGCATAAGCTCTGCGATGTTGACGCGGTCGTAGAAAGCCTTCTTGACGCCGTAGTTCAGCACGCGCGCGGAAGAAGTTCCCAGGTAGCTAGCGATATTCTGTCCCCAACCGCCTTCGATAATGCCGTCCTCAATGGTTACGATGACGTCGTGATCTTTTACCAGGTTGTCGAGCAGATTTTGGTCGATGCCAGAGGCAAAGTATGGCTTGACCAGCGTGGCTTCAATTCCCAGAGTAGAACTAAGGGCCTCAACGGTTTTCTCGCCAAGGGCGTAGAAATCGCCCAAAGCAAGAACGACCACCTTGGAGCCCTGGCGCGTGACCTCGTAGGTGTTGAGGTCGTCGAAATTTGTGCGGACGGGACCCTCGGCGTGGACCACGGGACCGGAAGGAATTGCGATGTAGACAGGGTGTTTGTCCTGGTCAAGTGCCCAGCCGAGCATGGCAACGTACTCCTCGGCGTTGGACGGCGCGAGGTACACCATGTTAGGAATGTTTGCGATCATGGAAATGCTGCTGAGGCCCTGGTGGGTAGCAGCCATCAAGCCCCTAATGGAACCGGACCCCACGATAACCGCAGGATTCTGGTTGAGCGCCAGGTCCTGAGTTAGCTGGTCGTAGGTGCGCTGGATGAAGGTTGCGCTTGAGCCCCAAACTACGTGTGCGCCCGCGTGAGCTGCGCCGGAAGCCATTGCAACTGCGGTTTCTTCGGCAATACCCACGTCAAGGTAGTGCTTACCCAGCTCTTCTCGACGTTCCTGCGTAAGACCAAGCAGACCAGGAACAGCCGACATAAGCACCAAGAACTTTGGGTCAGTCTTTGCGCGCTTGAGGGCATACTCTGCGAAAATGCTGGCATACGACTCGGAAGAACCGGATGTAGGGCTCTGACCAGTCTGAATGTCAAACGGCATGTGCCAGTGCCACTTCTCCTTGTTTGCCTCCGCGGGAGCGTAGCCCTTGCCTTTGAGCGTATTGATGTGGACCACGACTGGATGAGTTGAGTCTTTTACCTGCTCAAATGCGGCGATAAGAGCCTCGATGTCGTTACCGTCATTGACATACAGGTAGTCCAGGCCCATCGATTTGAAGAGGTTATTCTCGGCAGCTCCGTTGGTGCGGCGCAGCTCAGCGAACTGGTCGTACATGCCGCCGTGGTTCTCGGCGATGGACATCTGATTGTCGTTGAAGACGATGATAAAGTTGCTGTTCAGCTCACCGGCAACGTTCAGGCCCTCAAGCGCCTCGCCGCCGGACATGGAGCCGTCGCCGATAACTGCGATGATGTTTTCCTTGCCGCCCATGATGTCGCGAGCTTTTGCCAGGCCAAGCGCCAAGCTGATAGACGTGGAAGTGTGGCCGATTTTGAAGAGGTCATGCGGGGTCTCGGCGGGATCAGTGTAAGGAGACACCGAGTCGTAAAGCGCAGAATCCATGTATGCCTGCTTGCGGCCGGTGAGCATCTTGTGCGGATATGTCTGGTGCGAGACGTCGTAAACGATATGGTCAACGGGCGAGTTGAACACAGTGTGGAGCGCGATAGTTGCCTCGACGATACCAAAGTTTGGACCAAAGTGGCCGCCATGCTTTGACTCCATGACCAGCAAGTTGTCGCGAATCTCCTGCGCAAGCACCTTGCGAGCCTCCGCGTCCAGCTTCTTTACGTCTTCCGGTCCATTGATATTCTCTAGGTACATGTGCGACCTTTCTTGGATTTAAACTACTGTCACGAATAACATCGCCATCTCAACGCTGTTTGTCTGAAATACGTACCCAGATAGCCGCCACGCAATACCGACAGGCAAGAAAATAAGCCACATGAGTAAGTAAGTTCTAGAAGCTTCCGCCCACGATCAACCATACCGTATGGGCAACATCATTAGTTGCTTGTACTGTTTTGCTGATGGCAAAACACACCTAAGTCGGATAATCTGTCAAAAAGACGTATACATGACGCCGAAAATGGCTAAGGCGTGCAGATTATCGTCATTAGGTGTGTAATATGCCCGCAATTAAGCAGATTATCCGTCATAGGTGTGTTCTCTAGAAGCGGAATTTACCTATAGTTAGATTTTTTATATTTCTCTATTCATTTTCCGGCATATTAGATGAAGTTTATGCATAGAAATGTATATCAGGTAGCGAGGCTCTTTAATTGTCAGACATTGAGCCCCCCAGTTATCCAGTTATCTTGATTAAAAGCCAGTCGATTCTTCAGCGAGGCGCGCCTAAACTGCACCATTTTGTACGCCAAGCCTAAAAGCCGGCGCTCAATCGAATTGCAGGAACGCAAAAGAACCCTCGCACCTGAAAGATGCGAGGGTTCTTGCTTGAAACGCTTTATCTACCTGCGACTTTACGCTCGCAGAGGTACCATGCTTGCAACGGCTTCGTGCCGCGCTCACAGCGCCTGCCGCGCCCGCAGAGTGCGCCTGACCTGCGGGTTATCGCTCGCCGGCAGCGCGACGCTCGGCGTACTCGGCAGCAAGACGAGCCTGAATGTCGTGTGGCACCTGCTCGTATCCTGCCAGCTCAACGGTATACTCGCCCGTTCCGCGCGAGAGGGACCTCAGCCTTGTAGCGTAATCGGTAACCTCAGCGTATGGAATCGTGGCCTTAATGGTGGTCTCACCAGCAGAAACACCGGTGCCGGAAGACATTCCCTCAACGCGACCGCGGGAAGCGGAAACGTCGCCCATGACGGAACCTGCGTAGCTGTCTGGAACGGTAATCTCCAGGTGAGCCATAGGCTCCAAGAGAACGGGTTCTGCCTGGTCAACAGCCTTCTGGAAACCAATGCGAGCAGCGGTCTTGAATGCCATCTCGTTTGAGTCAACAGGGTGGTAAGAACCCTCGTAAACAGCAACTTTAACGTCAATCATAGGATAACCAGCCAAAACGCCTTCGCGCATGGTCTCCTGGACGCCCTTATCAATAGCGGGGATAAAACCGCGTGGAATGTGGCCACCTACGATTTCGTCCACAAACTCGTAACCTGCGTCTGGGTTTGGCTCGATACGCAGCCAGCAGTCGCCGTACTGGCCAGAGCCGCCGGTCTGCTTCTTGTGCCTGCCCTGAGCACTTGCAACTCGACGGATTGTCTCGCGATATGGGATGCGAAGTGCAACTTTATGTGCAGAAACGCCGGCTCGCTGCTCAAGACGCTCGAGAAGAACGGCTACTTGTGCCTCTCCAATTGCAGAAACAATGGTCTGGCCGGTGTCCTCGTCACGCTCAACCTTAAGAGTTGGATCGGCGTCGGCGGCCTTCTCCAGGAACGCGAAGAGCTTGCCCTCGGTACCGCGCTCATCAGGCTCAATAGCCGTGCGATACAGGGAGTTGGGGAACCTAAACGCGGCAGCCTCAACCTTACCGGTAACGGAGAGCGTGTCGCCCGTCATGGCCTCGAGCTTTGGAACTACTACGATGTCGCCGGCTGCGGCGGTGCTCACATCAGCCGTTTCTTTACCGCACATGCGATACAGGTGAGAAAGGCGCTCGGGCTTGCGGGTGCGAGCGTTGATAAGCTCAGAACCTGCAGAAACAGTACCTGCAAGCACCTTTACAAAGGTAAGCTTACCGTTCTGTGGATCCTGCAGCGACTTGAAGGCAAACGCAACAGGGCGCTCGTCATCAGGTGAAATATCAAGCTGCTCGCCGTTGACCAGCGGAATGCGGCCAAAGTCGGACATAGTTGGGAACCAGCCGTCAACAGCATCAAGCAGAGAGATAACGCCCTCCTCGCGAACGCAAGAGCCCGAGAAGACGGGAACAAAAATACGCTCCATAAGAGCCTTGCCCAGCAGGCCCTCAAGCTCTTCCTGCGTAATCTCTCCGCCCTCAAGGTAGCGCATCATAAGCTCGTCGTCCGCCTCAACAACCAGCTCGGTCAGGGCAGCGCGAGCAGCCTCTGCCTCTGCCTGGAACTCGGCAGGAATGTCGGTGACCTCAGGCTTGCCGTCTACCAGCTTACGAGCCTTCTGATGCACAACGTCAATGATGCCGGAGAAAGCCTCGCCGGAGCCCATTGGAATGGTCACTGCACCAAGCGAGGAGCCAAAACGATCCTGGAGCATAGCCATCGCGGTCTCGTAATCTGCATCAGGGCGGTCCAGGCGGTTGATAAACAGTGCACGGCAGAGAGACAGGTCCTCGGCGGCAAACCAAAGCCTGGTGGTGATAGTGCCAGGTCCACTAGCTGCATCAACGACAAACAGCGCAGTCTCGACAGCGCTCATTGCCGAATAGGCGTCACCCACAAAGTCAGGATAGCACGGTGCATCAAGCACGTTAATGCGTGTATTTTCCCAGGTAATTGGTGCGATAGTAGTAGAGATAGAGAATCCGCGCTCTGACTCTTGTGAATCGTAATCAAGCGTGGGCTTTGTGCCTGCGTGGCCGCCTAAACGAGTGGTTGCACCCGTCAGATGCAGCATTGCCTCGGCAAGCATGGTTTTGCCCACGCCACCTTGGCCCACCAGGACCACATTCTTTACCTTAGAAACATTTTTTTCGGCCATGATGCCTCCTCTGACTGCGGCAAGCAGCCGAGAAGGTCAGCCGATAGTACGCGCCCGAGTCTAGCGCGATATGCTTCGGCCCTTCCTGCTACTTACCGAACAAGAAAACCTCTAGCCACCCTACCGTACCGCAAAGCACAAAAAGAGACACCC
>JABZHD010000051.1 GCA_015259045.1 Atopobium sp.
TGCCTGCTTAGCGGCAGCAAGCTGCTCATCCAGCTGAGACAGACGTCTCTCAAGCTCTGCCTGGCGAGAAGCCATACTAGTTGCGCGTTCTTTTGCAACAGTCAGGTCCGTCTTTGCATCCGAAAGCTCTCGGTTGGCCCTACCCTGAGCACGAATGGCATCCTCATGCTGGTCCTGCAACTCTTTGAGCTCAGACGCTAGCGACTCCATGCGGGCCTTAGCCTCTTCAGCCGCACGCTTGTGCTCATCAATGTGTGCGCGAGCCTCTTGAGCACGCTCTTTTGCCTGCTCTCGAGAAGCGCTGACCTGCTTCAGCTCAGCCTGAGAAGAAGCAACCTGTCCCTCAAGCCGGCCTCTTTCAGCAGCGATGGATGTAAGCTCACCGTTGAGGCGAGCAACCTCACCCTTGGACTGCGCGCTTTTCTCGCGAACTGAAGCCAGCTCATTCTCGCAGTTAGTAACTGCGGAGCGAGCAGCCTCCAGATGACGCTTGAGGGAAGGAAGAGCGCCCTCAAGCTCACGAATGCGGCGTTTACGCTCAAGAGAGCCGTCCTCAGCCTGAGATGCGTGTCCCAGGACCAGACGACCGTCTGGATAGAGCAACGTGCCGTCAGGAAGCGCATAAAGCCCACTAGGCTCATCTTTGCGAGCAGCGTAGGCATCGTCAAGACTCTGAGCAACAAAAACGTGACCAAAGAGCGCCTGTACAAGAGCCTCGGCACCCTTCTGAGCAGAGACGTGCTCAAGAAGAGGCGTCGTATGTGCTGGAGCGGCAAGAGCTGGAGTTGCGTCAGAAAGAGCAACCAGCGTAGCCTTGCCATCCTCAGAAAGCGCCTGTACACGCTCAAAGAGCGCATGAACGTTTTGCTGCTTATCTACAACAAGCGCGGAAAGATCTTCTCCCAAAAGCTGCTCAACAAGAGCTTCAAACTCTGGCTGGACCTCAAGGTAATCGGCAAGTCTGCCAGAAACAAGAGAAGCGGTTGCCGTATCAGAAACAAGCTTTTCTGCCAGAGGGCTTCCCTTTTGCACCTCAACATCAAGCGCACGAAGCGCCTCAAGTGTAGCTTCACTACTTGAAAGCTCCTGGCGAGCAGTACGCTCTGCCTCGCGAGCTGCTTCAAGTGCAGAGGCGCGCTCAGAAATCTCAGCGACAAACGCCTCGGACTCCTGACGTGCTTTCTCAAGAGCCACAGTGAGCTCCGCTTCTTTAGCGCCACTATCTTCTAGAGCAGCACGAGCAATCTCAAGCGCTTCCGTAATCTGAGTCAACCTAGACTCAAACATCTTGTCTTCTACCTGCGCATGAGCAATCTGCTCTTCAAGCTTTACATACGCAAGCGTTTCTTTATCAGCGGTATTGCGCGCACTACGCTCAGACGCAGTACAGTCAGAAATCTTTACATCAAGAGTACGACGCTCGGCAATTGCCTGGTTAGCCGCCTCTTGGAGCGCGTTCACGCTCTCCGTCAGATCCGCAACCTTTGCACGAATTGTTGCCAGCTGACCAGAAAGCTCTTCATTCTCTTTTGCGGCGTCTGCCTTCTGTTTATCCATCACAGAAAGCTGCATACGCGTGTCAGAAAGGCGAGAAACCATGTTCTTGCCCTTCTCCTCCAAAAGACGCATGTCAGATCCCATACGACCAAGAATCTCTTGCATGCGACGGCGCTGCTCACCCAAGTCTCCAACAAAGAGACCCTTTTGCTCAAGAAGTGACTGGAGCTTTTCAAGCTCACGGTTTTTCTCGCCCGCACGATATTGAGAAAGCTCAATAGCAGCCTCTGCCTCTTTAGCGCGTGCCTCCAACTTTCCATGCGTAAACTGCAGCTGACGAAGGTCATCAACCGCAAGCTGAACCGTCAAATCTTTGAGCTGAGCGGACAGATCTTTAGCGCGAGAAGCCTTGTCTACCTGCCTCTCAAGCGGCTTAAGCTGGCGGGTAATCTCACGAGAAACCACTTTGGCTCGCGTGAGATTTTCATCCATGGAAGAAATCTTGCGCTCCGCACGCTCTTTGCGGCGGCGATGCTTAGAGATATCTGCTGCCTCTTCAATAAGCTCACGGCGCTGCTCAGGGCGGCTAGACAGAATAGAGTCAAGCTTGCCCTGGGAAATAATGGAGTGAGTATCTTTGCCCAGGCCAGAGTCATGCAAAATGTCCTGGATGTCCATGAGTCTTGAAGGAGCACCGTTAATCAGGTACTCAGACTCTCCAGAGCGATACATGCGCCTAGTGATGCCAATTTCAGAGAAATCAATAGGAATGGTGTGGTCGGAGTTATCCAGAACCAGCGTTACCTCAGCAACGCCCACCGCTCCCCTTGCTGATGAGCCAGAGAAGATGACGTCTTCCATGGCTTGGCCACGGAGCATCTTTGCGCTCTGCTCGCCCAATACCCAGAGAATTGCGTCAGAGACATTGGACTTACCCGAGCCGTTAGGACCAACGACAACGGTAAGACCGGGGTCAAAAACCATCTGAGTTTTATCAGCGAATGACTTAAAACCCTTAAGTGTCAGCGATTTTAGATACACGGGTACAGGGTACCTTTCTACCTTAGGTGCATTTCTGCATCAGCATCAAGCGGAGCGTCATCCACACCAAGACGTACCAACGCGTCTTGAGCGGCTTCTGACTCTGCAGCTTTCTTTGATGGTCCCTGTCCACGACCCACCTTAAGGCCGTCGACAAATACCACAGCGGTAAACGTTGGCGTATGAGCAGGTCCGCTCTCGCCAATAAGCTTGTACTCTGGGGTAGCCTTACCTTTAGCCTGTACCGCTTCTTGCAAACGAGATTTAGGGCTTACCGAACGAACTGCTAGTGCTGGAGAAATGTGAGGTCCAAGCGTACGAATAACAAACTCATGCGTTGGATCAAAACCCGCATCAAGGTAGAGCGCGCCAACAATGGACTCGTAGACGTTCTCCAAAGCAGACTTCATGCCACGCTTTCCCGTGCCCTTCTCGGAAATTCCCATAACAATTAAGGGAGAAATTCCTAGAGCATCAGAGACAATGGAGAGCGTATGGCCGGATACTAGAGAGATTTTCAACCTAGTAAGCTGGCCTTCATCCATATCTGGATAACGCTCAAACAGCTCCGTTGCAATAATGGCACCAAGAATTGAGTCACCCAGAAACTCCAGGCGCTCATACGAAGCAGAAACAGGCTTGCCCTCCACCGCCGAAGGGTGTGTGAGGGCAGCCTCGATAAGGTCTTTATTGGTAAATGTGTGACCGCAAATAGCTTCTGCAGCAGCTACTCGTTCGTGCAATTTCACGTATAAAACCTACTTAAGCAGCAAGAATAGCGTCTACTGCGTCACCAACGGTAGCAATCTCATCGATGTTTTCTGCATCAAAGGTCATATCAAACTCTTGCTCAAGGTCTGTGACAAGCTGCAAAAGATCAAATGAGTCTGCACCAAGATCTTTAAATGAGGTACCCTCTGTGAGCTCAACGGAATCGTCAAGGTCCAGTGTCTCTCTAACAACATCAATTACCTTTTCAAGTGTTTCTGTGCGATCCATACATCCTCCTTGCACACAACAATGACGCTAGTAATTTTACCCCGTGATGGGCATCTGTATGATGACATTACTAAAGCTGAAACAAACAATCTTAAAAAAGTAAAGCCCACAGAATTGTCCATGGGCTCTACCATATCTAATAAAAATTTTACGCTACAGGCGCTTTTTCTACAGCTGAATTGAAGAAGAGATTTTCTCAATTAAGTTAGCGCGTACTGCATTGGCTGCAGAGAGTGTTCCTGCGCACACTGCAGAAGAACTGGTAGCACCATGTCCTTTAAGAACAGGAGCCGAGACGCCCAGCAAGAAGGCACCGCCAACAGAATCTCCTGAAAGTTCTGCTGCCGTAGCCTTAAGAGCGTCTTTCAAAAGAAGTGCGCCAAACGCAGCCTTCTTGGAAGAATTAATTGCATCCTTGAGGCTAGACATAATAAATTTGCCCGTGCTCTCAATAGATTTCAAAGCTACATTTCCAGTAAAGCCGTCTGTCACAATGACATCAAAACGACTTCCTAAAATATCAGTTCCTTCAGCGTTTCCACCAAAATTAATAGCCGCCTCTGCAAGAGCTGCATGATATGAGAGAGCAAGCTCAGAACCCTTGGTCTCTTCAGACCCATTGCAGAGAAGACCTATGGTTGGATTTTCAATTCCAAGCGAAGCACTGGCAAAGGCCTTGCCCATTTGTGCAAATTGCACCAAAACGTCTGGACGTACATCAGCGTTGGCTCCAGTGTCCAAAAAGACTGTTTTGTGACCGCCAAGTCCAGGAAGAATCAAAGTGAGTGCAGGGCGCTTTACGCCTTTAATGCGACCAATTCCAAAGGTGGCAGCGGTGAGCACTGCTCCTGTGGAGCCTGCCGAGAAAAGACCATCGGCCTCTCCTGCCTTAACTGCCTGAGCAGCTCTTACAATGCTGGCGTCCTTTTTCTGTCTAACCGCATTAGCAGGATGCTCGCTCATTGCAATAACTTCAGTAGTTACCAAAGCCTTTGCACGATTGTGCTTGTTTGCAAAAGGAGTAACAAACTCATCAGCTCCGGCGAGAAGAACCTCTAGCTCTTGGTCCTTCTCGAGAGCCATACGAACTCCCTCAAGAACAACCTCAGGGCTTTGGTCAGATCCCATAACGTCTACACAAATAACGGGCATGATAACTCCTTAGTGCTATAAAAAAGAAGGCTGGCCCCTAAAGAACCAGCCTTCTTGGCCATACGATGTATGAGTGTTACTCAGTAACAACAACCTCACGGTCCTTGTAGAAGCCACAGTTAGGGCATACGTGGTGAGGAAGCTTTGGAGCGCCGCACTGTGGGCATACAGAGCGAGCTGCTGCGTTAAGCTTGCTGTTTGCCGAACGACGGGTGTGGGTTGCGCCGCGGCCCTTCTTTTGTTTAGGTACTGCCATCTTAAACCTCTTTTGCTCTTGCTAGCGCCCCTAAAACACATGAGGGCGCGACCCATTCACATAATGCGTTGGATACTATACCACGTACTGACACATTTTGTACGTAGATACAGCATTTCTTCACCATTTAGGAGAAGAAATTTTATTTTACTCTTCCGAATCCGGCTCAATCACAAGATTTTTGAGAGCCGCAAACGGGTTTGAAGCAAGCTTTTCTTCTTCTCGCTTCTGCTCAATCTGAGCTGCGTGACCGCAATCCTCTTCATTCAGATTGCAACCGCATACTGGGCAAAGTCCCTTGCAGTCGGACTTGCACAGTACAACATAAGGCGTCTCCATAACAAGCGAAGGCAAAAGAGCCTCTGCAAGATCGATGGTTTTATCGGCATTTACTAAAACGTAATCTGCCTCATCTTCATCATCTGCAGAAATTACAGGCTCTTCAAAGAGATAATACTCATCTACCTCTGCGTTTAAAGAGAGATGTGCGTCCTCAAGACAACGGTCACACGTACCAACTGCGTCAGCACGAAGCATTCCGGTAACCAAAATGCCTTCACCCGCGTTGGTAAGCACTAGATCAAAATCAATTCCCATAGGGAGAGAAAATTCATGCTCCCCTAGCTCATACGAGTCTTCATTAAGATGGCCCGCATAAGAAACAGTATCGCCTGCATTTGCAAGACGATCATCTAGTGCATAAAGAACTGGTTGCATTGGAATTACCAGGCAACGTTATTGCTGGTGTTACGAGGACCAGAGTTCTCATCAAGTGTCTGACGAACACGAGAGACAGAATTTGTCAGGCTCTTGAGGTTCTCCTCAAGGTGAGCAAGAACGGTATCTGCATACTCCTCAGCGTTGTAGCGAGTATCACGCTCATACTGCTCTGCCTGATCACGAATGGCGTCTGCCTGCTGCTGAGCAAGGCGGACAACCTCCTGGTCACCAGCAAGAATCATAGCCTGCTGCTGTGCGTCAGCAATGATGGACTCTGCCTGAGCACGTGCGCGCTCAAGGGTCTCATCCTCTTCCTTGATGATGCGACGAGCGGTTGCAAACTCTTCTGGGAAAACACGACGAATCTCGTCAAGCAGCTCGTAGAAGTCCTGGGCATCAATAATCTTCTTGTTACCGCCATCCATAAAAGGTGACTTAGCCTCAGTTACGATCTGCTCAATCTCAGATACAAGGCTCTCAATTTCCTCGCCTGGCTGCATCCAGGGCTCCTTTCAATCCAATACATAAGCCGTGTTATATGCGCTTATAGCCCACATGAGCACGACGCATAAAACACCTTTTTAAGAATGTTAGCAGAATATAATGAAAATGCAGGGCAAATATACTTAATTACCGCAATTATGCAGAGCTTCAAGCTTTTTAATGACGTTCTTTGGTACCAAAAATGATACGTCTGCGCCCATGGCTGAGATTTCTCTGACAATTGAAGAAGAAATGTAGCCGTACTCTGGACTAGACATAACAAAGACGCTCTCCAGCTCAGGAGCCATATGAGCGTTAAGATCTGCCTGCTGAAGCTCATACTCAAAGTCTGTCATAGCCCTCAGACCTTTAACAACACCACCTGCGCCGCGAGCATTGCAGAAATCAACCAGAAGGCCTTCCATAGGCTCTACAGAAACGTCCACAAGACCTTCATCTACCAGAGCGTCTTTGAGCATCTGTACGCGCTCTTCAAGAGAAAAGGTAGTTCCTGTGCCGTGCTTGCGCTTTGAAGCCGCAACAGCTACCGTAACATTTTCAAAAAGACGAGAAGCTCGTTTGATTACATCAAGGTGTCCGTTTGTGACGGGATCAAAAGTACCTGGTACAACTACGTGAGTGATGCTGTTCAACGTATCTCCTATCCCTCACAACGAACAAGTAAATCAACTTGAGCAATACCATAACGCTTACTCTTAGAAAGCTCAAAGTTGTCAAGAGAAACTGAAACAGATTTGTGGCTATGCTCGTACACTACCACAGCATCTTCTGTCAGACTTCCCGCCTGAGTCAAGTCTTTGAGCAGCTTGGATACTACCTCTGCCTCAACGGCATAAGGAGGGTCCAAAAATACCACGTCAAAAGGACCTCCAAACAGCTGGGATAACTCAGCTAAACGCGCAGTATCACCACAGATAACACTCATCTCAGAGGTAGCTACACCAAGAGACATAGCCGTACGCTTAATACGGTCACACGTCTTTCTGTCTTTATCAATAAACGTAGCGTACAGTGCACCCCTGGAGAGCAGCTCAAAGCCCATAGCACCCGAGCCTGCAAAAGCGTCAAGCACTCTAGACT
>JABZHD010000052.1 GCA_015259045.1 Atopobium sp.
GGTTGCATACCACCAACCTGTCGCATTCTTAACCCAGTGCGGCTCAAAGTTGGACTCACCCTGAGCGAGCTGCTCCCACTCTGCATAGGTCAGTTTTGCCACATCGAGGTCAACAGTACCTCCAGCACTCGAATACTGCCACAGTGTCCAGTTAGACCATGCACCAGTGTTGTAGATCATGGCAGGCAATTCCCACGAGAAGCGGTTGTCTGGGTAACCAGCTATCCACAGACGCGATACATCAGCACAAGACGCTACCTGCGAGCGTCCAGCAGGGTACGTGTATACAACTGGATAGATGCCCGTCTTAGCATAGACGCGGTCAACGAACTGCCTTGCCCAAACTGTAGAACCCCACGCATCATTGTCGCCATTCTCCCAGTCAAGGCACAAGAGAGCCTTGCCAATGTAGCTGGAGACACACGCCACAAATGCGTCAGCTTCTGCAACAGGTGAGCCACCTTCAGCATAATGGTAGACACCAATCAGCTTGCCATCAGCGAGAGCACGCTGAAGTTGCGCGGTCATGTAGCGGTTCATTGGCTGGGTGCCTTGGGTAGCCTTAGCAATGACAAAGTCAGAACCACTGTATGCAGTCTCGACATTAGGGTGCGAGTATGTCGCACCCAATGCCTGATAACCTGATACGTCAATGCCCCTAAGCATTGTTTACCTCTTCTTTTGTTGGCTCTTCTGCTGGCTTTGTGTTAATTGGTTCAGCATTGCCTGTCATATAGCTTGCAGGACGCTCAGAGGGCTGTACATACGTCATTGCACGTGCAGAGTCGCTAATACCTTTCGTGGTTGGGTCAACCGTGACACCAATAGCACCCAAGACGGCAACAACCACAGTGCCAATCAAATAAGGGTTGCTAATAAACTTCACAAATACATCAGCAAGGCTGCCCCAGGTGGTGAGGTCAGAGTAAGCTAGTCCGAGGTATGCTAGGATTGGACTCATGACAATGCCTGCCATTCCCAGCCACCACGCAGGGTTATGAAGACGTACTTTCCAGTTAATCATTTCTAATCTCCTTACTTCTCAAGTCGTGTGATGCGTGAATCTAGGTTTTTCACGTCGGTTTTGACCTCGGCGAGGTCTGTTGCTGCTTTTTTTGAGGTTTCGTCCGCCCTTCTCGCCACGATGCCAACCACGGAAAGCTCCGCTGTGTGCTGCGTGAGTGTTGCAGTCAAGTCAGAGAGAGACTGTTGATACTTGCCTAGTTGCTCGTTCATGACCTGCTGGCGTGTCTCTAAGCGTGTGAGCGTGTTTGTGATAGTGCTTTTCCACGTGTCCTCTTTATCGCGCTCTTCACGATTTGCCCGCTGCCAGTTTGAGATGGCAACAAAACCTCCGATAAACGCGCCGATAATTGAAACAAAGAAAGACACCATCTCAGCTGTGATGTTCATGACCTCACCTCCTAATGCCTTACCGTGTACGTGAGGGAACCTTTGCGCCATGCGTTAGAGACTTTGCCACCCATATCTTGTAGATAGATGTTGCCATCTGGTCTTGCAGAGATTGCAGTTAGAACGGTTGGCTCTCCTGGACAAAGGCAAGGATTGTAGATATAGGACTCCTCGCCGTTGGTGTCATCGTTGTACTTTGCGTTATCCAGAAGTGGCGGTCTTGAGTTCTCTGGCAACGTAAATGGACATCTCACGGCATCGTAAGAAACATTATTTGCGAGCCATCCTCGAACCTTAATAGTTACAGAATTGCCCGTGCGGTAGATATGCCAGAAGTTCTTGTAGCTTCCTTGTGGCTGCAAATAGACCACGTCAAAGTCTGTATCAGACTGTGATTTGTCGTCTCCAAGAACTTTGATTGTAGGTAGCAAGGATACGGGCTCACCAACAGTAATGCCGTTGATTGGCAGACGATAAAGTGGCATGTAAGCCGTAGTAGAGCCGGAGAGAATGTCACCCTTTACATAGGTTGGGTCTACCGGATTGCCTTGATTGGTTGGTGTTCCCTGGATAACCTCGCACGTGAACTTTTCAACACCGCCAACCTGCTTAGAGTACTTCAGCACAACTAAGTCATTGCGCTTATAACCAGCACGACCATTGGCAACATTAAGCTCAAAAGGTTCCTCATTGGTAACCATACGAGCGTCAAAGAGTACATCACCTGTATCAATGCGAACCCTGTTGGCAGTCTGCATGGCAGCCTTGATTTGATTCTGTGTCTGCAAAATGCCACGAACAGAGCCAGCAACACCAGCAATTAGCCTGCCAATCTGTGGTGCTGTAATGTGGTCCTTGCCCTGGAATGAAATAACGCCATCGAAAGCCATTTAACCCTCCTTTACCATGAATTGGGCGAACTCTTCATCACGCTTGCGTGCGAGCTCACGATACTTTGCAGCGCAGTCAGGGCAGAGGAGATAACTCTGCTGCACGCCGTCTGCTGATACTCTGCTTATGCTTTTCCATTGCGATGTTGCAAAGTCACTTTCAAGTAGAAAGGCTTCTTTCTTGCACCTGTCGCATTGGAAGCGTGCAAAGCCACTTGTTTTTGCCATTAAGCTGTCCTTTCCCATTTGAAGCAGCCAAGAGAAGGTAGTTGTTGCCATCTACCTCCAAAGTTTGTTGCAGGGTTAACAAATGAAGTTGTTTCAATCACAGAGCCAACAGGAAAAGATGGTGTGGTTGCACCGCCTTGAGTTGCTCCCTGGACGTTAATAGTTACGTCACTAGATCCGTCAAATGAAGCTGTACCGCTGACAGAGCCAACCAGCTTGATGGTGCGTGCCTGTGAGAGCTTCTTAGCGGCGTTAGCATCACCGCCGGGCGTAGATGCACCAGCGTATGAGTGTGTATGGTTCGCAGGAGCTGCGCCAACCTCTTGCGCGGTATATGTTGGCTTTGCTGGGAGCTTTACAGTGTGTGTCTGAGCGTCTGAGACGTGTCCTAAAGCGTCAACACTCACGGTTGCGCCTAATTGCACGGTGTCACCCCAAGAAGCGTTTACATCGCTCACAGAGCCGTATGTGCCAGCGGTCACAGGAGAAGGCTCATGAGTTAGAGCGACTGTGCCACCTGTGCGCTGAGCCTTGAGCGGTGTAGTTGCTGTGACTTCTGCCACCTTAGAGTCAACCTGTAGTGTTGCTCTGCCAATTTCACTAGCTGAGTCAGTTGCAACTTTGCGGGCTTCATTGACCTTGTTCTCAAGGCTCTTAAAGTCTGCTCTTGATACTTCTGCAGAGATAGTGCGCCCAGCAATAGAGATACCAGTACCGGCTGTGTATGAGCTTGATACTGCGCCTGAGCCTGTAGAAGAACCACGCTCAGCGGTACCAGATGAAGAGGTGTTACTAGCAGTACCGCCTACTTTGTAGCTGATGCTTACCTCGGTATCTGTAACGATAATAACCTTGGTGCCAACGGTTGCTGTGACATGTAAGCCAGTCACAGGGTCTATGCCAGGAACGATATCTCCGATTCCGAACTCTTCATCATCATCAAGCGTGACGTTGATTGAGTCTGCAGCTTGGTACTCTTTGAGCTTCTTAGGACCGTCTTTCTCAAGCTCTTCACGACTCGCATTGGTGTAGTTGTACGTGGTTGTGCGCTCATCAATGCCAAAGAGTGTCTGTGTCGTGGAGATATTGCCCCGTGCATCTGCGTAGAAGTGCATGACAATACGGTTTTTAAGCTCACCAGAACCAAGGCAAATAAGATGGTTGTAAGGTCTTACAACGCTCTTAATAGTTACGTCAGAATGCTCTGCGTCTGCACCATCAGTCCAGTCTGTAATAGGCTTTACTGAGAGCATAATCATGCGCTCAACGGAGTCATACTCAATATTGAGACGCGATGAAGAATCAGCAAGCATCTTTCTGATGCCCGTCCAGGCATCGCAGTACCTATCGAAGGTGTATTTAACGGTAATGCCAGAAGTCTCTTCTGAGACCTTAAACTGGTTAGAAAGTCCGAGACGCTGGACAAGCTGCTTTAGAACCCCGTGAGCTTCTCCCCGCACGCTGAGATAGTCTTCACCGCTCGGTGGCTCTAGAACCTTGTCTCTGATGATGCCTTGCCATGATCTACCAATGTAGGTGATTGTGTTGTTGCCTGAGTTGGACTGGCGAGCGTCAACTACACCACCCCACTCAGTGCCCTCAACATAAACGTATGCGCCATCATCGCGACGCTGCTCAGAGTCAATGTCGAGTGTAAGCTCAAAGTCATTGCCTGTGTCTCCATATTCCAGGTCAAGGCGTGCCCCTTTCAGCACGCCAATGTCTAGATGTGTTGCGTCTGTGTAGCTAATGTCTGGCATTATGCACTCACCTCACTAGATGTGCTCTGAGTGCTAACCGCCCTTGGTGCGCGTGTCTCACCTTGTGGCTGCTCTTTTTCGTATGGAGGAGTAGAGCGTGTCTCATAGAGTGTGAGGTCAAAGTCGAAGGTGTTATCCCATGTAATGTCATCAGTGCCCGGCTGGATTTGCTCGAAAAGGTATGAGCCAGAGCCGTGAGCTCCGCGCTCTCTGAACTTGTAGACATTCTCACGGGTGCCGTTATCCTGGACTACAACAGCGGTTTTACTCTGAGAATCAACTTCAAGATATGCGCCAGCTGCAATAGTAGTGTTGACCTTGTGCAGGTTCTCACCAATTCGGACATATGGGTTAGTAGCAGGACCATAGACTCGCCAGAGCCATGGAGAAGCACTCTTAGAAGGGTTAGTAAATGACTTAGCGGGCTTACCCTGGACAAGGTCAAAGGGGAAGTCTCTTGGGAAGTCAGGTTTAACGCCAGCAACAGCACCGGCTGTCTCATGCTCAAAGTAGAGCGTAGTTGCCTTGAACCATGTAGGGTCTTCGACAAGAAGCGTCAACACGAATTCTGCGAACTTGTCAGAAAGCCAGTAGTTAGTTGGAGCACCGCCAATGATGTAGCAGCGAATACCCCAAGAGCCTACTGTGAGCGTTCCTGGAGTACGGTTTAAGATGTCCTTCTCGCCAAGCTCAATGATTCTGTTACGAAGTTCTAGCCCTTCTTCATCACTTTCAGCAGCGATACCAACAGGAAACTTGATTGTTTTTGGCTTATGATCACGTCTTCTAAATGACGTAATTCTGCTGGAATTCTTTCCGGATGTGTATGACCACATCCAGTCTCTGAGTTCATGTTCCATGTAGTGGAGGGACTTGTCAGCCCCTCCAAACTCCATGTACTTGCTTCCGTCAGAGGTTGTGTATCTAATGTCTGTGCGCATTATGCGCTCACCTCTCTTACCATGCGACCAAACTCACGATTGTTCACGTCAACTCTTACAGGCTTGCCATATGCATCCTCAATGCGCTTAGTCATGACATCCATCTGTGCGGAGAGATCTGCAATAGCTTGGTTGGTGTCTGCATAGATGCCATTGGCTACAAGAGACGCAGTCATATCCATTTGCTTGTTAATAGGAACATTGAGCGCATAGCCGTCTACGCCACTCTGAGCAGCTTCTGCGAGGTCCTGTGCTGCCTTGTAAACGTCTCTCTTACCACCAGCAATGCCAACAACAAAGCCGTCTACTGTGTAGCCACCAAGACCAGCCATGACGCGGGACGGTGAGTGAATGCCAAGCAGTGCCTTGACTGCGCCAACAACGCCGTTAAAGACTCCACAGACTCTGTCGACCACCCAGCTTGCTAAGCCAGTTACACCATTTACAAAGCCTTGAATGAATGCGCGTCCTGCGCTTCCGAGGTCAAAGCTTGTAATGGCGTTCTTAGCTTGGTTGAGCAGGTTTCCAACAGCACCAAGCAAGCTGCCAATAATCTGAGGGACTGCTGTGACAATGGCAGTAAAGAGAGTTACAGCTGCGCCAAGGAGCATTCCAATAAACGTTGGAAGATTGGAAACAACGGTGCCAATGAGGTTGCCAATGTTGCCAATGAGTCCTGGAAGAATTATTGGGATAGCGTTCACGATTGCCACAAAGAGGTCTACTGCAGCTTGGAGGAGTGTTCCAACAAAGCCAGGAAGTCCTGAGATAAATACATCAATAATTTGTGGCAGCGCAGCTGCTAGTGCTGGAATGATTGCCACAACGCCGTCAACAAGTCCCATGAAAAGACCCTGCGCTGCTTCAAAGAGAGCCGGAGCATTAGCAACAAAGCCGTCCACTAAACCTTGCAGGATCTGTGGAGCTGCTTCTGCAAGCTGTCCTGCAACCTCAGTGAGTGCTTGCAAGATAAACGTGAACGCTTGCATTGCTCCTGCCATGAGAGAAGGCGCAGAAGCCACGAGAATGTCGCAGATTGCACCAGCTGCAGCTCCAACTGCTTCTAGTAGTCCTGGAGCAATCTGCTGCCATGCTGCGCCCATTTGACCAAAGAGAACCTCAAAGGCGTGTGCCAGCGTAGGACCTGCAGAGGTAAGACCAGCTGCTACCTGTGGGAGTATTGAACTAATCTGAGAAGCAAGTCCAGGGATAGTGTCAGCAATACCAACGATATTGCTTGCAATATTTGCTGCTGCCTGTGTAATGTCTCCACCCATAGCAACAAAGGCTGTTCCAGCTACTGCTGCAGCGATTGAGAGAATACCAAGCACCACAGTTGCGCTACCAAAGCCAGAAGCAAGGTTTGCAACCACGCCCATAGCCGGCTGTACTGCTCCTAAAAGCTTAGGTCCTAGACTCGTGAGTGCAGGTCCTATAACGCCCGCAATGGCACTACCAACGCCACCAAGCTTGGCAGCAATAGGAGCAGCGAAGGCAGAGACTGCGCTTCCTGCCTTAGAGAGCGCAGAGGTGACAGGGCTCATAAACTGAGCCACATTACCGCCAACAGTTGCCAGCACACCCTGTGCGTTTCTCGCAATGGATGTGAGGTGCAGCGTTGCAGTTGCTGCCATGCTCTTAAATGTAGACTGCGCAGCAGAAACAATAGATACAAGCTTGTTTTTAATGGGGTTGTTGAGACCGCTAAAAGCCTTTACAAGCTTGTCTCTGAACTCCCAAGCGTAAAGAATCGCAGTCTCCAGCTTATCCTGGACTGTTGTAGCGATTGCGCCAAAGAAGGACTTAAAGCCAGTGCTTAAACCTGCAACAGTCGAGAGTGTGCCAGGGACAATTCCCTTAATGACTGATAGACCGTTTGCAACAACGTTTGAAGCCTTGGAGAACGCTCCAAGCATCTTGCCAGCGGTCTCCATCGACTTACCAATGACGAGAAGTGCAGGACCAGTACCCGCAAGCATTCCAATGGATTTTGCAATAGTCTGAATG
>JABZHD010000053.1 GCA_015259045.1 Atopobium sp.
CTTTAATACTGAGGCTGGTCGTGTAGACGCAGTTCGCGGTGTTAACTTTGACCTTTGGGGCGGCCGTACTCTTGGTATCGTAGGTGAGTCTGGTTCTGGTAAATCAGTAACTGCTCTGTCTCTTATTGGTCTTCTTGATGACAACGCTCACGTTACCGGCTCTATTAAGCTTGGTAATGAGGAACTCATTGGTAAGACCGACGAAGAGATGTCAGAGCTTCGTGGTACTAAGATTTCTATGATTTTCCAGGATCCACTGTCTGCTTTGACTCCAATGTTCTCTATTGGAGATCAGCTTGCAGAGGCTCTGCTTACCCACAATCCTCATATGAGCAGGTCAGACGTTCGTAAGCGTTGTATTGAGCTTCTCTCTATTGTTGGTATTACTGATCCAGAGAATCGTCTGGATTCTTTCCCACATGAGTTCTCTGGTGGTATGCGTCAGCGTGTTGTTATCGCAATTGCAATTGCAAACAATCCTGACATCATCATTGCAGACGAGCCAACCACCGCTCTTGACGTAACTATTCAGGCTCAGATTCTTGACGTCTTGAAGGTTGCACAGAAAGAGACGGGCGCAGCAGTTGTTCTGATTACTCACGACCTTGGTGTTGTTGCAGGTACTGCTGATGACATTATGGTTATGTATGCAGGTCGTGGCGTAGAGCGCGCAAGTGTTGATACGCTTTTTGCTGAGCCTCGTCATCCTTATACCATGGGCCTTCTGGGTGCTGTTCCAAAACCTCACCTTCAGGCAGAGCACAGGCTTGTTCCTATTAAGGGCAATCCACCATCACTTGCTGCCATTCCAACTGGTTGTCCTTTTAACCCACGTTGTCCTATGGCTACCGAGGAATGCTCCAAGAAAGAGCCAGTGCTGCTTCCTGCAAATGCTGCTGAGGGCCACCTGGCATCTTGCCACCACCTTCAGGAGATTTGCGAGAAGAACCTCACCTATGCTGAGGTGTATCCAGACTTTGAGCCAATCCTTCCAAAGTGGGTTGATGTACCTCGTAACAAGCGTCCTGTTGTACTCAAGGTTGAGAATCTTACCAAGACTTTCCCTGTTCAGGGTAAGGGCTTTATTAGGCGCAGCAAGGGCACTATGACTGCTGTTGACCGTGCAAGCTTTGAGATCCATGAGGGAGAAACTCTTGCGCTTGTTGGCGAGTCTGGTTCTGGTAAATCAACAACTCTGATGCAGATTATGGATTTGCTGAAGCCTGAGGATGGTCGTATTACGGTCCTTGGCAAAGATGTTGCTGAGCTTAAGAACGCTGCACAGCGTAGAGAGCTGCGTAAAGATCTTCAGGTTATCTTCCAGGATCCAATGAGTTCTCTGGACCCACGTATGCCTGTCTATGACGTTTTGGCTGAGCCACTTCAGGCACAGGGTTGGAACAAAGAGGATATTAATACTCGTATTGGCGAGCTTATGCGTCTGGTTGGTATCAACCCAGACTATGTTGACCGCTTCCCATCCCAGTTCTCTGGTGGTCAGCGTCAGCGTATTGCTATTGCTCGTGCTCTTGCAACAAGTCCAAAGATTCTTCTCTTGGACGAGCCAATTGCATCTCTGGACGTTTCCATTCAGGCAGGTATTATTAACCTCCTTGAGGATCTTCAGGTTCAGTTGAAGATTTCTTATCTCTTTGTTGCTCACGATCTTGCTGTTATTCGTCATATTTCTGACACGGTTGCTGTTATGCACCTGGGCAAGATTGTTGAGTACGGTGAGACGGAAGACGTCTTTACTAACCCACAAGATCCTTACACTAAGGCGCTTCTCTCGGCTATTCCAATTCCAGATCCAAAGATTGAGCGTACCCGCGAGCGTATGATCTACCAGGATGGTAAGCTGGTTCCTGCAACCCACATCTCTAACGAGTAACAAAGATTCAATAAATTTTCTGAAAACCCGCACTTAAAACTAGGTGCGGGTTTTTCTTTGTTACAAATAGTGAACGAGGTTGTTACGGGAATGTTTCTGCTATGGAGTATTTTCAGGCAATTTCGTATAGTTAAGTGAATATCTGTAGGCCTTTAACGAAATGGGTGATCATATGGCTGACAGTTTTTCCCGTCGTTCGTTCTTTGCTCTGACTGGTATCACCGCCGCAGGCCTTGGCCTTGCTGGTTGTGCTCCATCAAATCCTCAGGGCGGCACTACCACCACTGGTACTGAGCCACAGGACGGCTCTCCTGCAAACACTCCTCTGGATCAGCTTCCACTTCCAGAGAAGGGCAAGACGTACAACAATCCTAAGTCTCGTGATGAGGTTAAGGATGGCGGTACTCTGACTCAGCCAATCAACGAGATTGGTCCACAGTGGAATTACTACCAACTTGCTGGTAATACCTCTTACATGAACATCCTTCACGGTCTTATCAACCCTCGTGACCTGTTCCTTAACAATGCTGATGGTGATAAGTTTGAGCCAAACAAGGATTACATCAAGGACTTCAAGGTAGAGGAGAAGGACGGCAAGCAGGTTGCTACCCTTACCTTCACTGATCAGGCTACCTTCAACGATGGTACCGCTATTGATTGGACCGCAATTCAGACCGCATTCATTACTATGAGTGGTCAGAATAAAAAGTTTGCGGTTTCTTCAACTGATGGTTATAACAAGTATGAGTCTGTTGAGCAGGGCGATACTGCTAAGACCGCTGTTATTACCATGAAGGAAGCAGTCTATCCAATCGAGAGCATCTTGAGCTATGCTCTGCACCCAAAGCTTCAGGATCCAGACTTCTTCAACAATGGT
This sequence comes from Atopobium sp., assembly GCA_015259045.1. GTDB lineage: Bacteria > Actinomycetota > Coriobacteriia > Coriobacteriales > Atopobiaceae > Lancefieldella. The sequence goes on from JABZHD010000053.1 coordinate 2,769, forward strand.
TACAACAATGAGCCACACAACGAGCTTGGTTCTGGTCCTTATATTGTTGATTCTTTCGATGATTCTGCTGTAACCTTCAAGCCAAATCCAAAGTGGTGGGGTGACGCTCCTAAGCTTGATACCCTTGTCTACAAGCAGATGGATACCCAGGCTTCCATTAACGCATTCAAGAACGAAGAGACTGACACTACTGGTTCTTCCGTCGCAGGTTCTGCTGAGCTTCTCTCTAACTTCACCGGTCTTGGTGATAAGGCACAGATTCGTCGTGGTCTTGGTATGTCTATTGCTGTTATCGAGCTTAACTCTACTCGCGGCGTTCTTCAGGATGTTGCAGTTCGTAAGGCATTCTGCCAGGTCGTTGACCCTGCAACTATCGTTTCTATCGTCTTCCAGGGTGTTAACTGGAAAGAGGACGTACCAGGCTCCATGCTTTGGCCTTACTGGGCAGCTGGCTATGACAACAACCTCCCAGACGATCTCAAGAACCTCAAGTCTGTTGACGAGCGCAAGGCTGCTGCTAAGAAGACCCTTGAGGATGCAGGCTACAAGCTTAACGGCGATTACTATGAGAAGGATGGCCAGCAGGTAACCTTTAGTTACACTCTGTTCGGTGACGGTACTACTGTTAAGAACCGTGCTGCTGCAATCCAGAAGATGTGCAAGGATGCTGGCATTAACCTGACTCTTGACTCACACCCATCTTCTGAGTTCTCTGATGTTCTTACCTCTGGTAACTGGGATGTCTGCCTCTTTGGCTGGGTTGGTAGCTCAACTTCTTACAACAACGGTGGCCAGCTCTATGGTTCTGAGTCTGGATCCAACTTTGGTCAGCAGGGCTCCGCAGAGACCGATGAGATGTTTGCAAAGGTTGTCTCTACCAAGGACTTTGATGAGCGCATGAAGCTCATGAATGAGGCAGAGAAGAAGATGATGCAGACTTACGCATATCTTCCTGTCTACACTGGTCCAGACTGCTACGTTGTTAAGAAGGGTCTTGCCAACTTTGGTCCATCACTCTTCCAGAGCGTACCTGCAACCATTGTTGGTTGGCAGAAGTAAGCAAGGGACGAGGCGATCTTCTCGCAAAGTTCTTTTGAGAAAAAGTTTTAAATTTTCTCAGTAAAGTTGCTTGAAGATGTGTTAGTATATCCCTCGCTGCAAAGCAAGTCGGAGTGGCGGAATTGGCAGACGCGCTAGCTTGAGGTGCTAGTGACCTACTAACGGTTGTGCGGGTTCAAGTCCCGCCTCCGACACCACGGAATTTCGGCGGATCTCTTCGGAGGTCCGCCTTTTTCGTATACTTAGACTATGTGATTTGTTTTTCCTTGCTGGTAAGGAGTGACTGTGGCAGATAACAAGCTGAGCGTAAGGCGTGTTGAGGGAGTTGTCGACGGAACCGTTGCTGCAACTCTGTCTCAGTTGCTGCGCCTGACCAGCGATGCAGTCATTGTTTTTAATATGGAGGGCACGGTTCTTCTCGCCAATGAGGAGGCAGAAAGCTTATTTGCTAAGGAAGACGGCACCATTGCCGGCCTGGATGTTCGCTTTTTGTTCACGCCGGCAAATCAAGAAAACCTGCAGAAACCGTTCTTTGTAGAGTCGTTGCCGTTTGCGATTGATGGCTCCACTTCCATGGTGGCCGCTCCTGCGCAAGATGGCACGTCGCAGGTTTTGAGCGTACGCGCAGATTATGTTGGTGCGCCTACACAAGCTATTGTTTTGACAGCGTCTAAGCTTCGTGACATGGCTAGTCCTATGCACGATGATGAACGAATGGTGTTGGACCTTCGCCGAGCCAATAAGAGGCTCTCAGGAGCGCTTCAGATTGTTTTGGACACGCTTGACTCGGAAGATATGGGTCAGCTTATCGAGCGCGTGTTAGAAGAGCTCTCAGAGACTGTCGAGGCTGATGGTGCGCTTATCTATCTTGCTGAGCAAGACGGGTATCACCTTCATGGTGCAACGGAGTCTTTGAGAAGTGCGTCATTGGATAGAATTCCTCGCTACTTTGCATTTAACAGCTCTCTGGAGCGTTTGACGTTTTATTCCGAGCACGCACTTCGCTTGCATACCATGCCTTTGAACTCTAGCGCGCTCAAGCAGGGAAGAGTTAAAAAGCGCAACCTTGTTAACGAAGAAACTCGTGAGGTCATAACCGTTGACGCAAGTCATTTGCCTCCGTTTACCAGCTTTCTTGTGGTTCCTGTGTGGTTTGGTGGCCACATTGTTGCTCTGATTGAGGTGGGCTGGGAGCGTAAGCGTGCGCTTTTGGTTGAAGACGCAAGACTTCTGGACTCCATTGCAAATTACCTCTCGGTGCAGCTTGTAGGCGCGTTGTCGGCCATGAGAACGCAGCGTAGAGACACGCTTCGCGAGGCATTAGCTCGCGTGCGTCAAGGATTGCTTCATAGCGCTGCAGAGGGCGAGAAAATCTCTGGTGAGCGATTACAGCAGGTTATGAGGTCGGTGGGCACTGATCTCTCTGCACAGGTTTTCTCGGTAGATTGCTGTGAGGTCACAGGCAACATTACGCTCCATGCGCTTGGCGCTGAGCAAGCGTTTGGCGACGCTCAGGACGGTACGCAAGACATCGCACAGGCTGCGGCGGAGGCCGGCGGCGCGCAGGCTGCGGCGGAGGCCGGCGGCGCGCAGGATGGCGGCAACCAGATTGCGCTTCCATCGACGGTTGAGGGACTCGAGACAGGAGAGGGCGAGGCGTCAGTCAAAGAGGTTGAGCTTGAATCTGAGCTGAGTCGCGCGCTTGCTGCACAAGGTTTGCCCTGCAAGGGAGCTGTGCTTTTCTTGGGCAAGTTTGCTGGCGAGCAGCATACCTGGCTTTTCTTGCGAGAAGAAAACGCTGAGCCCTTAAGCGACATTGAGCTTGATTTCTTGGACCGCGTGATGCTTCTGGTTCACTCGTTGGCCGTTGGTGCCGAAGAGAGCCAGCAAAATAAGCATATCTCCCAGGCGCTGCAGTCGGGCATGAAAAATGACCTACAGAAGGTAAAAGGGATTTCTGCCGAGGGAATTTATTCATCTGCAACCGCCGACGCGTTTGTTGGTGGCGATTTTTACAGCATGATTAAGCTGCCAGGCCGTCGTGCATGCATCATCATGGGTGACGTTTCTGGTAAGGGTATTGAGGCAGCTTCTATTTCATCCGCAGTTAAAACGGCACTTTCTGCCTATGCGTGGGAGGGAAGAACCCCTGCTCGCATGGTGGCAACGCTGAATGAATTCCTGCTGGGCTTTTCGAGGGTAGAGACGTTTGCAACGCTTTTTGTGGGCATTGTTGACCTTACAACTTCATCGCTGACCTACTGCTCCGCTGGTCATCCACCTGCGATTTTGGTATCTGCTCAATCGGGCGATGCTGAGCTTTTGGATGTTCAGTCGGGCGTTGTGGGCGCGTTTCACGACATGGAGTACAAAAACGGTACGATTCGCTTGCACGAGGGCGATATCCTGCTGCTTTACACCGACGGAACCACGGAAGCTCGTAGCCCTGAAGGCGCTTTCTTTGGCGAGACCGGCCTGCGAGACATGATTATGAACGAGGTTCCTCGTGGCTTTGACGGCCTGCTCAATAGGTTCTTAAGCACGCTTGATCGCTATACCGGCCGAAGGCTTGACGACGACGTTGCCATGGTTGCCCTGCGCTTTGACGAACTTGGCGGTGGCGACTCTGGTGCGCTTGGCAGCGCCGACTCTGGCGAGAAGAGCAACTAGACGATTTCTCGCCAAGGAGACGATTTTCTCGTCAAAAAATGCAGATATCTGAAATTCTTGTTGCTGCGCGGGAACAAGAAACGTATGTATACGCAGCCAAACATAGCAGTTGTTTCAGTCAATACTGACCTTGACGTGAGGGGAGTCCCGCGCGTGAAGGCTCAGATTGAGCAGCTCATTGAGAGTGGTTGCAGAAGAATTGTGCTGAACATGTCGGAGGTTTCGTACATCGATTCTTGTGGCATGGGCTTTATCGTGTGCGCCGTTCGACGTATGAAGACGCTCGGCGGCCTTATGAGCTTGACCAACGTGCAACCGACGGCGTTTAAGGCCTTGGTGCGCATGGGTCTTATCGATTTCATGCCTATAAGTACCTGTGCCGCAAAGTCGCGCGTGACTCCGCTTGCGCCGGGTACGCATCCGTCGTTCCAGACAACGTTTAGAGTTGATCCCAACAAAATGTGCGACGCTCGCTCGAGGGCAGTTGCGCTGCTAAAGACGCTTCCGTTTACCTCGGATCAAAAATTTGATATCGAACTCGCAGTTGGCGAGGCTATTGGCAACGCTATTGATCACGCATGTGAGAAGGGCGTGCTGACCACGGTTTCTGCGTATCCAGACAGGGTGGTCATTGACGTCTCGGATTGTGGTAGTGGCTTTAGCATCTCCGACGAGGAAGAGCCTCCCGAGAC
>JABZHD010000054.1 GCA_015259045.1 Atopobium sp.
CTGCGGAAGGCACCATCTCTCTTGCACGTCATGGACTTGCTCGCCTCAACCAGTTTGAGGTTGTCGAGAAAAGCAACTCTTCTGTAACGCTCCAGCTAAAAAGCACAGAAGAGACTCGCGAGTCTTACCCGTATGACTTTGAACTTAGACTGATCTTCTCGGTAGCTGGTGATACGCTGACGCAAACGTATAAGGTCACCAATCCTGCAAACGTTGTACTGCCGTTTACCCTTGGCGCCCACCCGGCGTTCAACATTCCGATCCCTGGCGTTGAGGCAGCCTCTTTGGACCAGTATCACCTCTTATTTACGCGCTCCTGGACCAGCTACGGCCCTTCTATTACCGACGATGGACTTTGTGACTACACAACTCCACAGAAGCTTATCGTGGACTCTGATACGCTTCCCCTGTCTTGGGAGCTTATTGATCGCGAGAAGACCATCACACTTGAAGACGTCCCTGATAGACGCATTACACTTGCGGCTAGCACAGAAGCTCCTTCTGCGGTTCATGGTATTCAAATGGATTTTGAAGGCTTTGATTATTTGGGCATTTGGAGTGCTGCTCCTGGTTGTCCATTTGTTGCTCTTGAGCCATGGTGTGGCATTGCAGATACCGTTGACACTGATGGCGTCTTTGAGCACAAGCCAGGTATCATAAGCCTTGAGCCTGGCCAAAGTATAGCTAAAACATTGAATATCAGGGTCTTCTAATGCACATTAGAAGAGCAAATAGTAAAGACCTTGGGGCTGTTGCAGATTTGTACGACACAGGTCGTCAGACTATGTATCAGCAAAATAACACGTTTCAATGGAATGAGAACTATCCTCTTTTAGAAGACGCTGTTGCTGATTATGAAAGATGTGGTCTTTTTGTAGTCGCTGAAGATGAAACATCTGAAGAAATTATTGGTTGTTTTTCGCTCTTACCCGGTCCTGACGAGGCATACGTCAATATTGCTGAAGGCGCTTGGATAAACAGCCTGGATTACGTTGTTATTCACCGAGTGGCTGTTAAATATACAGGTCACGGAATTGCCTCTTTTATATTCAATTGGATTTGCGAAAACTATTCAAACGTTCGCGCAGATACTCATGAAGCAAATGTCGCTATGACTACGACGCTTACACATGCTGGTTTTGTGTATTGCGGCAAGGTAGTTGGACACGATAAAACACCTCGTGACGCATTTCATTTTGTAGCCTAATAGACAGCGAGAAACGCTTTGAACAAAAAGAGAGCCTGTGAATGAACTGCCTCCCATTTCTTGGACACGAGAAATAGGAGGCAGTTCAAAACACACCTAAGTCAGATAATCTGTTAAAAAGACGTATACATGACGCTGAAAATACCACAAACATGCAGATTATCGTCATTAGATGTGTAAAATGCCCGCATCTGAGCAGAATATCCGACTTAGGTGTGTTCCGTAGATACAGAATTTATCGATAGTTAAATTTCTTATATAAGTCTATTCATGTTTAAGCATATTAGATGAAGTTTATGCATAGAGATGCATATCGGGTAGTGCGACCGCCTAGCTGCCTGGCTATCTTGATTAGGAACATGTCGATTCTTCGGCAGAACCTACCAAAGCTGCGCTATTTTGTGCGCCAGGCCTAAAAGCCAACGCTAACACGCTGCAGAATCATAATCACCCGCATATGAACTACCTCCCATTTCTTATGTCCAAGAAATGGGAGGCAGTTCAGAATAAATCTCACAGGCTCTTTTACGTTTAACTTACGTTGTTGTAGCGTGCGTTACTGAACGCGCTTCTTACCAAGAACACCAGCTGCAATAAGAACAGAAGATGCAGCTGCTACGGATACTGCAGCAAAGGAAGCATCACCAGTTGAAGGAAGCTTAGGCTCCTTCTTCTTTGGCTGCTTTGGCTTCTTAGGAGTCTCTGAAGGTGGAGTGGTTGGAGTTGGAGGAATGTGAGTATTAGTAATAGTAAAGCCACTGATAACATCACCTGTTACCTCAGCGGTATATCCCTCAACCTCATCCTCAACAACGGTGTACGTAATAGCTGTTGTAGTGCCAGCCTGATTCTTATCAAGGTTGCTAAATGTTGCAGTCCAACCATTTGCGTCAGAAAGAACCTCGCTCTTACCAGTGTCTACGCCGTCTGCATAAAGGTGTACGGTAACTGAAGTAGGACGAGTACCGTCAGCGTTATTTTGATCTTCCCAAACCTTGGATACAGAAACGCTTACCTGCTGCTCGCCAGTTGCAGTGCCGGCACCGCGAGGATTAATCCACCAACCTTCACGAGTGAAGTTATCAGTGTTGCCATCAAAATCAAGAGTTGCTCTATTGTCTACCTGGGTAACGTTGGCTGGAACAATGGTCTTGTACTCAAGCCAGCAATCCTGGATAAGTGGTTGGAAACCAGCAAAGTTAACCTGATCATTAAGGCGAGCAAAATCAAGAGTGTAACCATTAGGAGTAAAGGTAATTGCAGGAAGAATCTGATCTGCAGAAAGAGTCTGAACAGCACCGTTAACAAGGTGGAGAACAAAAGAGTGCTTAAGATATGGACCCGCAAGCTCATCTGAAGGATTAACGCCAGTACCAGTAAGCTTTGATGCATCAACGGTATAAGGATTTACAATCTGATCCTTAACTGTTGCATTAAGCAGGCCAACCTGAGTGATATCGGTTGGAGTTAGATTAACGACCCAGCTGGTAACGTAATAATCGTTTCCAGTTTCAATGGTTGCACCAGAAGGAAGGGTATAGGTTGTCTCTGCAGCTGCACCAGTTCTGTTGTACTTAGTAATTGCAGTATCCATTGCAGCAATAGAGCCGCCATACGTCATGTTAAGGCTGGTATTACCAATATTAAGTGTGGTGCTACCGTTGCCTCTCTGTGCAATTGCGCTTGACCAATTGAGCGAGAAAGACATCTGGCCATGAACGTTAAGAAGACCCGCAATATTGTTATTGAAGGTAACAGTCATGGTATTAGGGTTACTGGTAGGAGTTGCCGTACCAACAGAAATACTATTTCCGTTTGCATCTACACCCATTACCTCAAAAGGAGCTGGGGTGTTGTTCTCAAGCTCTGCAGGAAGCATGATGGTGAAGGTATCACCTGGTTGAGCAGGAGCACCGTTGTTGAGCGCATAATCAAAATTTACGCGGACGTTGCTACCAACTAGTGTTGTATAGGTAGCATTTGAAATAGTTGGCGTGTACTCAACAGCTTGAGCCTTTGTGCTGAATACGGTAAGCGCAGCAAATACAGTGAGCACAAACATAACTGCAAAGCTCAAAGACCTGCTAACTAAACCCTTAGACTGCATGATGCTCCTCACAGATAGTTCAAAGATTTATTAGCTCGCACACAAATACCCGCACAAAACAACAACATATCTTTGAAACACTAAACTCCTCCTTAAAAATATAAAGTTCTAAAGTACTAATGTCAAAGAACTATCTATATCTCCATAAAAAAACTCCCGCACTTTGTGCGGGAGTTTTTAAACTATTTCTGAAGATAAGCAGAATTTACTTACCAAGAAGCTCCTGAACGTCAAGAGCAATCATATACTCCTCGTTGGTAGGAACTACCAGGACGCGGACCTTTGAATCTGGAGCAGAAATGTCACGGATCTCACCGGAGCGAACCTTGTTCTTCTCCTCATCAATCTTGACGCCCATCCACTCAAGCTCTTTAACAACGCCAAGACGCATCTCATCGGAGTTCTCACCAATACCAGCGGAGAATGCCATGGTATCAAAGCCATGCATAGCCTGAGCCATCTCCATGATGAGCTGGGAGGTGCGATAGTAGAACATCTCAAGTGCAAGCTGGCAGTTCTTATCGCCAGCGTGAGCGTCGTCCTCAATATCGCGAGAATCAGAGTGACCAGACAGAGCAAGAAGACCGGACTGCTTGTTCATCATTGTGTCAATCTCATCGATGGAGTAACCGCCAACGCGAGAGAGATAGAAAACGGTAGCAGGGTCAATAGTGCCGCAACGGGTGCCCATGATAAGGCCGTCAAGTGGAGTTAGGCCCATGGTGGTCTCAAGATCGCGACCATCCTCAATAGCGGAAAGAGAAGCGCCAGAACCAAGGTGGCAGCTTACCAACTTGTGAGTCTGACCATTGGTGAACTCATTGGTTGCACGCCAAATATAGCGGTGAGAAGTACCGTGAGCGCCATACTTACGAACGTGGTACTTATCAACAACATCACGAGGAAGAGCATAGCGATGTGCCTTCTCTGGCATATTGAAGTGGAAAGAAGTATCGCAGACGATTACATTGCCAACCTCTGGGAAGAGCTCGCGGCAAATCTCAATAACGTCAGCCTCTGCATAGTTGTGAAGAGGAGCAAGTGGAGCAACCTCACGAACCTGAGCCAGGACCTTATCGTCTACAACAGCAGACTCTGGGAAGTACCAACCACCCTGAACAACACGGTGGCCAATGCCGTCGATTGGCTTATCAATAGTCTTAAGGATGTCAAAGACATGCTTAATAGCAGTCTTGTGATCAGGAAGAGCAACCTCAAGCTTCTGCTTCTCTCCGCCAAGCTCCTCATGACCAACAAAAGAACCTTCAATACCGATACGCTCGCAGTTTCCTTTTGCGTAAACCTCGCGGGTGTCAACGTCAAGAAGCTGATACTTAAGAGATGAGCTACCTGCGTTGATAACCAGTACGTTCATGTGACTCCTCTTTCCGTGAAGCAGAAAAGACTACTAAGTCTTCCTCTCCTACTTCAAACAAACATAACCGCATGACATCATAAACCCCAGAATACCCCGGAGTTAAATAGACGAGCAAAAAACTTGAATATTTTTATTTACAGCCCATTGAATCGTCCATCATTTTGCCACCTAAAATATGGAAGTGGACGTGGTTGATTGACTGTCCGCCGTGTTCTCCGGTATTGGTAATTACGCGGAATCCAGTCTCCTTAATTCCTGTCTTTTCTGTTACTGCGGCTATAGCCTTAGTAACACTCTCAAGTGTTGCAGCAGGAATACCATCAATGATGTTGTCATAGTGGCCCTTTGGCACAACAAGAACATGCACGGGCATAAGAGGATTTAGGTCATTGAAAGCTACAACGTTTTCATCCTCATAGAGAAACTCTGTAGGAATTTCTTTGTTAGCTAACTTACAGAAAATGCAGTCAGACATAACCTCTCCTTTACTCATCTAAATATGCAGTAGAAGGTGCTGCGGTAGTATCTGTAATTGCAGCTCCTGCCTGAGACTCATCAAGTAGAACCTTAACTTTTTGCTCTGCCGTATCAAGTCTGCCACGAAGGTCTTTAACTAGTTCAACACCACGAGCATACAGAGCCAAAGACTCCTCGAGCTCCAAATCTGTGCCCTCGAGCTTACGTACAATCTGCTCAAGCTCAATAGAAGCGTCCTTAAAAGTCAGCTCTTCGGTCTTCTTAGTATCCATGTTGTACCCCTAATCTATGAGAGCTCAATATCAGAAACAGTTGCCTTGATTGTTCCATCCGTCATTTTGACCAGCAAAGAATCTCCAACCGAAGCATCTTTGGCCGTTTTAATGACAGACCCCTTTTCATCTTGGACATATGCATATCCCCTTGTAAGAACCTTTAAAGGAGAAAGTGCATCTAGTTTTCCTGCAAGCGAAGAAAGAGAAGCCTCATATGGATGAAGCATGGCTGCACTAGCTCTGGTAAGTCTTTGCGACTCAACAGAAAGCATCTCTTTCTTTCTTAAAAGAAGCGCTGGTAGAGCGTCCATTAGTCTTTGCTCTGTCTGATTAAGATCTTCTGTTCTTGTAGAAATAATATACGCAGGATCTTTTAGACACGGACGATCGGACAGATTCTCTAGCTGGAATTTTTTACTTGATAGGGCATTTCTCATTGCCAAGTTGGAACGCTGTTCAACAGTAGTTAGACCCGTCTTATAGAATTGCAAAATCTTTCTTGTTGCGTTTCCAAGGCGAGAAATTCTGTTGTTAAACGTAGTTTGTAGCTCACTAATAGCGGGAGCTACAGACTCTGCAGCAGCTGTTGGCGTTGAAGTTCTTCTATCAGAAACCATATCTGCAATGGTGGTATCTGGCTCATGGCCAATACCTGTAATAACAGGTATAGGACAGGCTGCGATAGCACGTGCCACTCCCTCGTCATTGAAGCACATAAGGTCTTCAAATGAGCCTCCACCACGCACCAGCAAGATTGCATCTGGACGTGTAGTTGCGGCCACCTGAAGCGCCCTAATGATAGTTGCAGGTGCATGAGTGCCCTGAACAGCACAACCAGACACCTCTAGCTCTACAAGAGGGTTTCTACGCGCAAGCGTGCGCTTAACGTCATCAATGACGCTGCCAGAAAGTGACGTAACTACGCCAATACGTGTACAGAACTCTGGAATGTAGCGCTTTCTGGAAATATCAGTAAGACCCTCTTTTTCTAGCTTTTTAGCAAGCTGAGCAACCTTTTGGCGAAGGTCTCCTTCTCCGGCAATCTGAATGGTGCGAGCATGAAAAGAAAGCTTGCCACTTGAAGCGTAAATGTCAAACTTTCCTGTCATCTGAATCTTCATGCCATCTTGCAGCGTAATGCCGCTAGCAGCATAAATCTTTGACCAGACAATAACCGCCATAGAGCTAACAGGGTCTTTTACGTCAAAGTAGCAATGACCAGACTTGTAGTTTGGTCCTCTAAATCCAGAAACCTCTCCCACTACCGTCATAGATGGCATTGAGGCAACTTCATTTTTTGCAAAGAGCACTGCATCAGATACTGAAAGAACAGAATCTTCTTTCTCTTGAATCTGATCCATTACTAGTTCCTATTTCTAGAAGAACCAAGTAGATATAGAAGCTGAAGTGCAGAAACCATTGCAGCAGCTACGTACGTAAGAGCAGCAGCAATTAGTACCTTTTTAGCGCCATTGTAGTCAAAGCCTGCGGGAGCGTTTACCTTCAAAAAAGCCAATCCACGCCTTGAGGCATCAATCTCTACAGGAAGCGTAACTATATGGAACAAGAAGGTAAATGCATAGAGCCAAATTGCAAGCACAGTCAAGCCTGAAACATTGAGCAAGACACCAGCAAGAAAGACATAAATCCACGCTGCAGATGCCAAATTAACAACAGGAACAAGAGCAGAACGAACGCGAGATGGCATATACATTTTGGCTGTCTGAACTGCATGGCCTGCCT
>JABZHD010000055.1 GCA_015259045.1 Atopobium sp.
ACCTTATCTTTGGCAAAGAAAGCTTGGGATTATCCGAGGAACTCCTGGCCCAGCATGCTGACGAGTGCGAGAGAATCCCAATGCTGCAAGACTCCGCAAGCCTGGTTAATCGTGAGGACTGGAGTCAAAAGCACGATGCACTTGACGGTGATGATCAGTACTCTCATCCAGCGCTTTTACAGCAGGATATCTGCGGAAACTTCATTGACCCTAACGAGTTCTCGGTCAGTGCACTTAACGTTTCAAATGCTGCCGCTATTGTGCTGTATGAGGCACTACGACAGATTGGCTTTCCGGGAATGGCTGCTGGAGAGTAGTTTTCTGGCTAGAGCGGTGTCTGTCTCCGACTTCCTCAAGAATACGTAAACAAAAAACCCGAGTGCGAGGCACCCGGGTTTTGTAGTTGCATTAGAACTTTCTGTTATGCTTCGGTTCTTTTCCTACGACGCAAAACAAAGGAAGTTCCCAAGGAAGCTACAGAGGTCAGGGCTGTGCTAACAAGAATCACGCTTGAAGCATCGCCAGTCTCGGGCAGAGCGCTTTTACGCTTTGCTGGGGCCTGAGGAGCTGCAGGAGTCTCAGGGTTCTTTGTGTAGTAGAACGTGTACTCAAGCTGGTCTGCAGAAACATAACCAGTGCTATCGCCTTGAAGTGTGTAACCGTCAATCTCACGAGCAGAAACATTCTGCAGGTTGAGCGTCTGGCTGCCAATAACATCGTCGGAATGGATTTGCTCGCCGGTCTGTGCATCAACGTAATGGATGGTATAGCTGTAGCGAGCTTCCTTGCTATATGTGAAGGTCAAGACGTTATTCTCGGCATTCTCATCAAGAACCATAGAGCGAGAAGAAACGTCTACATAGGCATAATCTCCGCGATCAGCGGCGTCGAGAGCCCACTTGCTGACAAGAGAACCGATTGGAGCAGTCTCGGTTGTGGTTGAGAGAATCTGGCCGTCATCTGTCTGGTGAATGACCGTGTAGGAGACGGAGGAGTCGTTCTTCTTCCAGAGTGCGTGGAGGGTAATGTCACCTGTAACTGCTGCAGAGAAGCTGTATACAGAAGGGTTTCCGTTGGTATAGAGAATCCAACCAGCAAAGGTATAGCCCTCTCGTACAGGGTCGGCTGGCTTTGTAGCTGCGTCTCCGTAGGTGAGCTCCTGCGAGTTGACTGGTGAACCACCCTCAGAGTCAAAGGTAACGGTTGCGGTCAGAGGTGCCCACTTGGCATACAGCACCGTATTAGTTGCAGGCATAGTAGTGTCGGTAACAGGAGTGCCCACAGTCTCTGAATTGTCGTACCAGCCCTTGAAAACATAACCAGGACGTGGAGAAGTTAAAGAGGTGCCAGGAACATCGGCGCTGGCATTAAAGGGCTCTCCAAAGAGATGAGAGTGCGTAGCAACAGTTGTACCAGAGTTTACGTAAGTAACGGTATAGGTATTGCGCTTATAGCGGTGCTCAATCAAGTTGGAATTGTAATCAGTGATGAGGTAGTCGTAGTTGTATGGCTGCCAACTGGTCCAACCGAGCGCATCGTAATTGGTTCCATCAAAATGGCCGATGCTCATGCGGTAGCCGTCATACGAGAAACCAGGATGTCTGTTCTCGCTCTCAAGATAGCCATCACCAGCGTTTCTTGCAATCTCTGTAATCATGCCAGGTCGAGAAAGTGTGTGGTCGCCGCCCATATCGTAGGTGCCATCAAGGTTTTGATAGTAGTAGAAGCGGTAACGTGGGCCAAGAGCAGTGGAATTGGTATAGCGGCCGTAAATTTCTAGCACATTATCCGCAGTGATCTTAGAACCCGGGTCAGTTGTTTTTGCTTGGAAGGTGGTTGCAGTACCGCCAACACCAGGGATTATGCCATACCAGTAGTAGGTTCCAGAAGGATCATCGGCACGCATGGCGGCAAGCATGTCGTCGCTGTACTTGTTGCCGGTATTGGGGTTAATGGCGTAAGGATTAAACGCCTCACCATAACGAAGCGTAAGCGTTGCAAGAATGGAGCCATTTCTCTTTGGACGCACGTTGACGGTGATAGTTGCAAGGTTGTAGTAAACGTTAATAGTGGTGGAACCATCTGCTGCAATAGGAGTTGGATCGCGCTCGTGACTGTATGTTTCAAAGCGGAAAACACCTGTATTTGGCTGAACAGGAGCAGTTGCAGTCATTGTTCCAACGGTTCCGGAGGCTGCAGTAGTTGTGACGTAGTTGTAGTTAGAAGGGTTGTTTGGATCCTGAATAAAATAGGCGTAGTGATACGTTGCTGTTGCTGGAGTCCAAAGTGCCTTTGCAGTAACAGGCTCTTGAGGCATGGTGGTAGGCAAAGAATCTGCAATACCATCGTCATTAAGGTCCCAACCAGCAAAGGTATAGCCAGTTCGTGTTGGGTTGGGGACGGCAGGAACAGGATCTCCTGGATTTCCAATTACAGGAGACAGCTCACTGCCAGAAGTTGAGAAGTAGATTGCGCTGCGAGGATTGCGGTCATAGTAGATGTACTTTACAGCCTTACCATCTGCGGTAACCTTGAGCGAAAGGTCTGTAGTTGTGCGTACAAAACCTGGATAGGTAACATCGGAAGCAGTAACAATCGAATCGGGCACACCGTAATTTTCTTCGGAGGACGCCTCAACATAATTGCCGGTAGTCATCTCCTTCATGCGCTTAACGGTGTAGGTAACATAACCAGGCGTGTAATAGACAGTCTGCTTGATGTAGTGATCTGAGCCAGAAGCAACGCCAGTAACAGTTGCCTGAACAGGATCTACCAAGTCATAGCCGGTGATTGTTGGAGCTGTAACAGACCAAGATTCTCCTTCATTTACAACTTGCTTAGAAGGAGCGTGAATCTCTTCGTCGTTTAATACGTTAACGTACGAGACAACAACAGAGTATTTACCTGCGTCTTCAATAGACTCTGCAATTGCAGATGCAGGTAGGCTGCTCAAAACAAGAGCAAGAGCAAATAAAATGCTCAAAACTTTCTTAGCGCGCATTATTTCTCCTCAAACAGCAAAAAAGATAGGTAAATCATAATAAATGACGAGAAGAACTTGCTGTTCAAGCTGTAAATTAACCGTATATACACAATCCACTTCTCCTTAAGTTGTAGGAGAAGTGGACGAGAAAAATCAATCGATCTAAGTGAACAGAATGCAATGCGCTCGTGAAATTCAGCGTAGTATGAAATTTGTAGATTTGCACCTGCGACCTCGGCAGATTTCTTTTCAAAGAGCTTGCCAGATTTCCTGAGATGATAGGCAAGAATCAGGATGCTTGCCAGCATAACAAGCGTGCAAATGATGGAACTTTCTGCGCCAAAGCTACCGTCGGTAAGCCAATCCTGGCCACTGCCAGGAGAAAAATAGAAATCCGGTGGCATTTTTCATGTCACCAGATTTCTAATGTAAAGTTGCTGTTTAGCTGTTATAAAGCAGTAAGGAACGTCAAACCGCCCAAAATTACACCAGCAGTATTTGGGATAATAAGAATCCAGTCCTTTTTGGGCTCTTTAGTCCAACCATAGATGACCCAAATGAGACAAGAAACTGCTGCAAATAGCGGCTGAAAAGGTTGAGCCTTTACGCCCTGTAGATTTGCAATAATTTGTGGAATATAAGCGATAAAAACAAATACTCCGATAAAAGCTCCGATAGAGCCTACAAATAGATTGATTTGTTTCTTTGACATAAAACACCTCCTCCTTTGTTATTTTAATTATAAGGAGGAGGTGACGAAAAAGTTACCCTATCCGTGAAATTAGAATTTAATAAAATTGGGTTAGTTATGAAGAAGCGTTTGCGGCCTCAGCGGGTTTCTCGGTAGGCTTCTTTGTAAAGAGCTTGCCAGATTTCCTGAGCTGATAGGCAAGAATCAGGATAGTTACCAGCATAACAAGCGTGCAAACGATGGAACCTTCTGCGCCAAAGCTACCGCCGGTAAGCCAATCCGGGCCACTGCCAGGGGCAAACTGCAGCAAAGAACTGCCTGTAGTGCTACCGCTTACCAGAACTCCAAAGATGTTGCCCTGAGCAAAGTTCCAGGCTCCGTGAATGCCAGCGGCTCCCCAGAGATTGTCAGTTTTGATGATATAGAACGTCTCTAAGATGCCAAAAAGAATCAGGTCAATCAGAGACTGCATGGTAAAGCCGCTGTTAAACATATGGAGAAGACCAAATAGACTGCTCGAAACCACGATTGCAATAATTTTATTGGACTTCTCTGCCATGACAGGAAGAAGCCAGCCCCTCGTGATAAGTTCTTCTGTTCCGCCCTGAATCAGCCAAAACGGAATAGTGAGAAGAACAAAGCCGAATGCATAGGGTGTAAAAGTAGTGCCAACTAATTGATAAGATCCGGTCAAAATGAGGATCAACATCACAACAGAGAAGAGAAGAATTCCTAGACCAAAGCCTTTGAACAGCTCTTTCTTCCAGTTGTCTTTGTAAAATCCTAGGGTAGCAATCGGACGTTTTTCAAAGAGTTTTACCCACAGGAAAAAGAGACCTGCAATAAAGACAAAGGAAAGAAGCGTTACCAGAAGATAGTAGTCTCCAAAAATCTCTCTCAGATTGAGGGAATCGGAAAGGCGATCTGGAAGCTCTGGGTGTGTCATGTAGTAAGGGGCAATAATAAGAGCTGCTGAGATGGACATTACAATAGCGCCAATAATTTGCCCAACGACCAACAAGAAAACGGCTAAAAAGGGACTAAGCCAAGCTGGAGTTAGTCTCTTTGCCTGCTCGACGTCGGAAAACATACGATTTTCTTGCATAAAAAACTCCTAGTAAACGTGCTCAAATCACGTCATGTAGATGACAAAATTTTAGCGACGGTGCAGGCAAACAGCGTCTACCTGCGGTTAGTTCTCCTTATACTCTAAGAGAAAATCGCAACAATCGCCACCGTGGCCTATGGTTTTTGTACGGCCCCAGATAAGTTGAGGATGCAGATTACCGTATCCTGCATCGTCACTATCACAATATGCAGCGGTTATTTCGGGGCAGCCATATTTTTTGGTTATCTCATAGTAGGGGCAGCTCACAATGTTGAGGCGAGCTTCGTTACCATGACTTTCTGGATACTCAAAGGCAAATCCTGCGTTTGATGTGCAGCTTTTCTCGATACCTGATTTAAAGAGGCGAGGAAACCTGCGTGCAAGACCAAACGTTTTGATGGCCCATTGGAAGAGTGGGACTCGTTTAGCGGCAAAACGCTGGAAATACTCGCGAATATACCAGACGGCCTTTTCTTGTGAAATGCCCTCTGCGCGCAGAGCTTCATAGACTGCAATACCAGGGTAAATGCGCTTGTAAGAGTGAGCGCGGAGCTCTTTGGAATCGGATGCATTTTCTGTACAGAGCGCCTCGAATCGCGTTTGAGCTGCCTGTGCAATCTGATCTGCTTTTGCTTTGCCGAGGTCTTCAGAGACTATCGCGCACGTTTCTTTGATGAGCTGCTGAACTTTCATATGAGCCTCACTAATTGTAGAAATGCCCTGATGAAAAGCTAAGTAGTGCACGTTAACAATTGTACGCTTAATTTTTACGGAACGCAGCAAGTGCGGATGTCCAGCGATGGTTTAGGTAAAGTTCTTTACTATCTCCAGTCCAAGAAGCAGTGCCTTTTCATGGGAGTCTTTGCCAAAGTCCCTCTCGTCATATTCATGAACGTTTGCCAAAGAGTCTGCCGTAAAAAGGAACTGTCCAAACTGAGCTCCTCGTTTTCTGCAGCAGGCGGCTAGTGCCGAGCATTCCATTTCTACAACTGAGCATCCTTCTTGCAGGCGATACTCAACCATATCTTTTGTCTCACGGAAGAAGCCATCAGTAGTCCAGGTAGTACACGTTTCAAAGGGGAGGCCGCCCTGTCTGAAGGTCTCTTCTATGATAGAAATTGGCTCTTCATCGAGCTCTATATATCTTGATGCCGGAAGATAGTGATAGGACGTTCCTTCCGCTCTAAGAGCCTTAGTTGGGACGAGAAAAGCATTTTCTTGTATCTCTTTCAGAACGCCGCATGAACCAACTGCAATTACTTTCTTGCATCCACAGGTAACCAGTATGTCCATAACCTGTGTGGATGAAGCAGATCCAGTAGGGGATTGAACTAAACAGATTTTCTCGCCATATGAATCTAAAACGTAGACTTTAATATCTCGAGAAACGGTCACGATTGTTTCTACGACTTCTGCTCCGTGCTGGTTGGCGTAATCATGGACAACGTCTCCGAGAAATGCAAAGAGGCACTTTTCTGGCAGCTGGCCTGCGGTCCATTCGTGATCTGCTGAAATAACCTCTGAGGAGGTATCGTCATATTCTAAAAGAGGTATTTCGTTTTTTATAATCACGGGAGCTCCTGAGTTGTAAGTGCCTTTGAGAAGTCTACCATCATTAAACGTTGCACTTGCTTTGAGAATTCAAGAGGAAAAAACGTCGGACAAACAAAACAAATTCAAAACTAATCTGCTATTTGCTTGACAACGTATACCATTTGTATCAGAATCGCTTAAAAAGGAGCTGATACTATGGCAACAAGTCCTACTCAAATTCGCATCGATAGCAATGTCAAAACAGAAGCAAATGAACTGTTTAAAAAGCTCGGCATCGATATGTCAAGTGCTGTGAACATCTTCTTACGCCAGTGCGTTTTGCACGGCGGCCTTCCTTTTAAAGTGGAAATCCCAAAGTTTAATGCTGAAACACTGGCTGCTATGGACGAAGCACGCGATATCATGTCAGGTAAAATTCAAGCAACATCCTATGACACCGCAGATGAGCTGTTTAAAGATATGTAGCGCATCATGTTGTACCGACCCCCAAAAGTTAGACCAAAATCTAACGATTAGGAGGTCGGTATTTTTATGGCAAAACATAGTTTCGAATTCAAGAAGAAAGTCGTTTTAGAGTATTTAGATGGCAAAGGTGGAGTGAAATATCTTTCTAAAAGATATGGACTTGGTTCTGATTCACAGCTACGCACATGGATTAATGCATACAATGCGTTCGGTGATGAAGGATTAATGCGTTCTCGTAAACAAACAAAATACTCTTTCGAAAAGAAGATTTCTGTTGTAGAACTATATCTATCAAGTGAAATTTCATATCAAGACTTGGCAATTCAAGAA
>JABZHD010000056.1 GCA_015259045.1 Atopobium sp.
GGTTGGATCGAGTTCAGCGGCAGCGCCGGTGCCAGCGCCCGCAACAACGGTAGGCGCCTCATCTGGGGAGATGTAGGAGTCGTCAGCGGTAGCCTCTAGGAGCGAGGTTTCTGCAGCAGCTGCATCTTCGTCACCTGCTGGGTACTCTGCGAGGACGGTTGCGTCTGGATCGGCTGTGTCTGGGTCAGTTGCGGTATCAACTTGATCGACAGCCTCAGCTGGTGCGATAACCTCAGTAGCTGCGATGGAGTTGTCGAGTGCGGTTTCTGGTGCAGGATCTGTGGACTCGGCGAGCGCATCGGTTTTCTCGACGTCAGCGACGTCAGCGGTGTCCGCAACGTCCGAAAGCTTCTGTCCGCAGTTGGAACAGAACTTTGCGTGCTTGCCAATTTCAGCTCCGCAGTTGGGGCAATTCATAGAGTCGCTCCTTAAATCGCCAGTTAGACTCAGTGGCTTTTCATTACACTGGGTTACTATTGTAGCGTTAACAGGAGAAACGCCAAAATGTTTTTAGTTTTGAGGGCGGCTGCGCGCGCTGAGGGCTGCGTGATGTGGCTCGATGCCAAGTGCTCCAGGCAGCAGATTAGAGCGCAGATTAGAGCAGAGAAACGCCTGCTTCAGCGCAACGATCCTCGGTCTGCTTGTCCCAGATAGATGCCTGCACCTCTCCGACGTGCGCTTTTTCTAGCAGCAGCATACAAAGACGGCTTTGGCCAATGCCGCCGCCAATGGTAAAAGGCAGCTCGCCGTCAATGAGCATCTTATGGAACGGCAGCTCAAGGCGGTCCTCGCATCCAGCGATTGCCAGCTGTGACCTAAGCGCCTCAGCGTCAACACGAATGCCCATACTGCTAATCTCAATCGCAGAGTCCAGGGTCTCATCCCAGAACAACAGGTCACCGTTGAGTGACCAGTCGTCGTAGTCGGGAGACCTGAAGTCGTGAGGCTGGCCGGAGTTCAGAGCACCGCCAATACCCACGATAAACGTGGTTGGATGCTCGCGAACAAACAGATCTTCTCGCTGTTTAGGCGTCTGGGTAGGGTAGAGGTCCTCCAGCTCCTGCGAGGTCACGAAAGTGACTTCGCGACTGAGCTGCGTGTTAAGCTGGGGATAGTGCCACTTGAGCTCGTCGAGGGTGCCGCAAATTGCCTCGACAATGCGGCAAACCGCGTCCTCTAGCGTATCGGTGTTGCGCTCGTCTTGCGTGATGATGCGCTCCCAGTCCCACTGGTCCACGTAAATGGAGTGCAGGTTATCGGGCTGTTCGTCGCGACGGATAGCGTTCATGTCACAGACCAGGCCGCGACCAACGGCAAAGTTGTAGCGCCAGAGTGCATAGCGCTTCCACTTTGCAAGCGACTGAACCACCTCGGCGGTCTTGCCCACGTTTGGCAGGTCAAAGGCAACAGGATGCTCAACACCATTGAGGTTGTCGTTCATGCCGGTAAGCGGATCAACAATCAGCGGAGCGGTGACGCGCGACAGCTTCAGCGCGGCGCACAGCTTGGTCAGAAACACGTTCTTGACCTGTTCAATTGCTTTCTGCGTATCGTAAAGCGAAAGGCTTGAACGGTAGCCCTCGGGAATCTTGGTCATGTGGTCTCCTTGCAAGAGAGCGCTAAAAATTTGATTGCGCTGATTTTGCCTTCTTTCCACAACCCTTTGGCGAGAAACCCGTGTGATTTAACCGTTTTGTCAAAAAGAGTAAATAGTATGCACGCTACTTTTAATGCAAGGTAACTTCTCTGTCTTGATTAGTAAGAAATGGCAGTTTTGTTCTGGGACAGCGTAAATTAGGCATGCTTTCCAGAGTGACAATTGCCTTAGTGTCCACTTTGTTGGACACATGAAATCTTATGAGTATCTAGATTTGTTGCAACAGAGAAAGGAGTTGTAATGGGTCTTGATGCTTTTGTTCGCTGCAGGTGTTTTGAAGAGGGAAAACTTAAACCCGGTCCAATGCCCCTTGAAGATCTTTACATTGATGATGAAGAGTTTATCTGTTCGAAGCTTTTAGATCAGAAGCGTAAAGAGCTTAGCTCTGAACAGTTTGAGGAGCTCTATGGAGACCTAGAGCGTGATTTTGTTGATTGGACATATAATGCCTGCGAGCATGAAGATGGTGAAATTTGTTCCGAAAGAGTTGGTAATTTTTGCGGCTTGTTAAGCATTGGTGCAGTTTTAAGTTCAGATGAGGGCGAGTTAAAGTACCCTCTGTTAAATAATATGCTTCCTGATGGCAATGGAGGTGTTTATCCAGTTGAAAAAGCACAGTCTACTCTTGATGAACTTGATAGATTCATAGAAGAGCATTCAAAGATCCCGGGATATCAGCTCATTGATGAGGAGACGAATAAAGTTCTTATTTCCTGTGCGGTGGATGACGGTTTTTGTCTTTACAGTGACAAATATATTGATTATGGATTTACAGAAGACACAATGTATTTCCATCAGCTTAAGCCTTCACGTATATTTTACGCTGACCATTTTTGCCAGATTCCAGCTGATGATTTTGAACAGACGCATAAGGTGGTTGTTTTTTGCAATGAACCAAATAACAGTGCGTCAAACTTTAAAATGACTTTACCAGGTCCGATTGATAGTGAATTAGACAATTCTGTTTTAAGAAGCTTTTCTGTTCAAAAGGCAACTTTAGACTTCAAAGAAACCGGTCATTTTTGGAGGCTAAATAAAATTAGGAATCTCCTTGTAGCATCTATAGAAACAAAACATCCTATTTGTTGGTGCTAAAAACATATGGGCTGCGCTATCTGATTGTGGTCTGATATCGTGTTGTCCAAAAAAGAGGGCCACCGCCAGGCGGCCCTCTTCGCGTTTGCACTAACGAGAAGAACGTCACGCTTGAACGATCTTCTCGCCAAGCGCTGGTTTTCTCACCAGATGTTGATCTTAGTAGGTAGGGTTCTCTACCTCAACCTTGTCGACTTCCTGGAAAGGAGCAAGGGTTGAGACCATAACGATTGGCTCGTCATAAGGGTTGTTGACGTAGTGGACCTCGCCGGGCTCAATGTGGATGAAGTCGCCAGCCGAGAGAGTGTGAACCTCGCCGTCAACCACAATGTCAATCTTGCCCTGGAGGATGTGGAAGTTCTCCTCCATAATGTTGTGGTAGTGGGCCTGGAAATCCTGGCCTGGCTGGAACTGGACCATGGCGTAGTTCATGCGAGGACCCTTCATCAGGTACTTAGGGCCGTGATCTCCGCACCTATACTCAAAATCGTTCTCGTTGACAATAAACATCTTGCTTTCCTTTCAGGCGCAACTTGTACTGCGACCAAACGTTCTTTTTGCGTGCCACGCGTATCCGCGGCGCGGTGGAGTCCCGGCGTTTACAGACCAGGTGCTCTCCACATGCTTTTGACCTTGCCCTCTTCTGCAAGCTCAAGCTGACTCTTGTAAACATCCTTCCACTGGACATAGAGCTGGTCGTAAACAGCCTTGTTGTCGGGGTTGGGGGAGAATGTCTTATCCCATTTAACAACGCGCTTTGCACCCTCAGCGATGCTTGGGTAGATGCCCACACCGTAGCCTGCAAGAACAGCGGCACCCAGAGCAGTTGCCTCTTTGACCTCTGGAATGCGAACGTTCTTGCCGGTAACGTCGGCAACAATCTGTGCCCACAGAGGGCTCTTGGAAGCGCCGCCTGCAAAGATGAGCTCGTCTGGCTCATTGCCGGTAGCCTCTTTGACCAGGTCAATATGGCCACGGACGAGAAGGGCAGTGTTCTCCAAAATTGCGCGATAGAAGGTGTACTTATTGAAACGCTCTGGATCAAGCTCAAAGTTGGTGAACGTTGGGCTTGCATGGGTCCAGTGGATGTAGTTCATAACGTCGCTGAAGCAGCAAAGCATACCGTGGCTACCTGCAGGAATCTCTGCAGCGTGCTCGTTCATGACGTCGTACACGTCAATGCCGCGCTCTTCTGCCTCGGCCTTTTCTGCCTGGCAGAAGCCGTCACGATACCAACGCATAACCAGACCAGGCTTGAATGCCAGAGCCTCGTACTGCCAAATCTGTGGAATAGCGTGGCAGTTTACACGGACGCGATAATCTGGGTCTGGAGTGCTCTTATCGGTGTTGAACTCGTACTGCCAGAAGCTACCACCAAAAACGCCAGCCTGGCCAGGTTCGCAAGCGCCAACGCCAATCATGCCCAGCTGGCAATCGCCGCCGCCAATAACAACAGGAGTGCCCTCGGCAAGGCCGGTCTCTGCTGCAGCGTCTGCAGTTACAGCGCCAAGAACTTCTCCACACTCGATAACCTGTCCAAACAGGTCGTCACGCAGACCGCACTCTTTAGCAATCTCTGGATCCCAGGCACGCTCTTCTAGGCTCATGATGCCGGTAGTGCTGCCGTTTGATGGCTCAACCGCCAGAATACCGGTGAGCTTGTAAGCAAGCCAGTCGTTGAACATGCCAATCTTGGCTGCCTTGTTGTAGATTTCTGGCATCTTGTTCTTAACCCACAGAAGACGAGGTAGGGCGCCTAGCGCATAGGTCTGACCACTCTTCTGGTAAATCTTCTTTTCAAGCTCTGGATCCATATCAATGAGCTGCTTGACCTCGTCAACGCTTCGAGCGTCAACGTTAGCACACGCCCAAATCTCATTGCCGTCCTGGTCATACAAGAGGATGCCCTCGCGCATGCAGGTGGTGGAAATACCAGCGATTTCTTTAGGATCAATGGAGGTCTTTGCCAGAACCTCTTTGATGCAGTCCAGAGCAAGCTGCCAGTCAGCAACCCAGTCAAAGTCCATGCTGCCAGGCCAACGAGGGTCCTCGTGGTGCTCCCACTCGCGCTGAGCAACCCCAACCTGCTCACCGTCAACACTAAAGAGAACGGCGCGAATACTTCCTGTTCCCGCGTCTAGTGCAAGAAGATACTTGCTCATTAGATCCTCCTTGTTTACGAAAGAAGCAGTTCAGCAGCGGTGTCTGAATCCGTGATCAGCACGTTCAGATAACCGCCGTTAAGCACTGCTTTAATTGCCGTAACCTTATCTTTGCCACCAGCAACGCCAACAACGTTCTTGAGCTGGCGAAGCTTGTCCAGATCGGTACTAATGACGCGATCTTCAATTTCTGTCTGAATAAGATTGCCGTCTTTATCCATAAAGTGATTCAAGACGTCACCGACGGCTCCTTGCATCTTAAGTACGGTCAGCTCGCCCTCGTTAAGGATGCCATTGCGCAAAACGGTGGCGCCCTCAACTGCGGCGCCAATGCCGACCACACTCATGTCCGCATATTCCGTCATGGTAGATACGTCTTGCAGGCTTTTCTCGTCAAGAAGTGCATCGCGCACTTGGCGAGAAGACACAACAAGTGGAGACGGTGTCAGGAACAGGTGCATGGAGTAGGCGGTGGTGCCAACGGATGGCAGGTAGTAGCTCACGCCGCCCGTAAGGCTTACAACGTTAAGTGATTCCTCGCGGTTCTTGGCAAGAAATCCCAGCATGCGACTGACGGTATCGCCGTAGCCAATGTTGAGGTAGCCGTCCTCGCGCAGGTGATCGGAGACGTAGTGAGCTGCGCCCTGAGCAATAGATTGATTAATGGCAGAGCTGTCCAGGGGAGTTGGGACCACAAAAGCGTCCTTGAGGCCAAAGCGGTCAATAAGGAGTTGTTCTGCGGAAACGCGCTGGCTATCGTTCTTTCTGAAGCTGAACTGAACAATACCCTGCGCGCGAGCCTCTTCAAGCAGACGGATAACTTTTGCACGAGAAACGCCCATGACCTCAGCAATCTGAGCCTGGGTGTTATCTTCCATGTAGTAATACCATGCAGCCTTAGTAGCTAGTGCATAAGTTTGTTCGTCCATGCATCCTCCTGTTGATACTTTTGTTTAATGATAAAACATTTGTATCTAACATACTAGACTTCATTATAGTAATTATTCTCCCTATTAACAGGAAGATATACTACAAATACCATAATTACGTACAGAGCTATTGCGGACTATTGTTCATGATACAATCAAAAATACCATTCACGGCAGTAATAATACCGTTTGCCGTGACGGTGCTTTGAAGAATGCCTATTTATAGATATCTTCAAAGTGTGAAATTTTGTACGGCCGTTTTGTTATTTTTTGGTAGGAGGTACTATGGGTGAATCTTTTGACATCGATATCGATGCCACTGACCCAAAGTCGCCTGAAGGAAAAGATACGTGTGAGCAGTGCGACACACTTCTTTCCGTCCGCGGAATCAAGAAGTCATTTGGTTCCAACGAGGTATTAAAAGGCATTAACTTAGATTTGGCGCCAGGAGAGGTCATCTCTCTTATTGGTGGCAACGGTTCCGGTAAATCTACCCTCATGAAGATCATCATGGGTATTTACTCTGCCGATGAGGGAGAAATTTCTATCGATCGTCAAAAGGTTGATATCTCCAACCCTAAGGCCGCGCTTGCGCACAGTATCTATATGGTTCCTCAGGAGCCAATGCTGTTCCCTAACATGACCGTTAGAGAGAACATCACCATTGGCTTTGAGGCTCCAAAAGCCGAGCTCAACAAGATGCTCGAAGATACTATGAAAGAGATTGGCTGGGAGCTTGATCTAGACCGCAAGGCAATGACGCTTTCCATTGCTGAGCAGGGAATGGTTGAGATTCTCCGCGGTCTTATGCGCCACTCCGAGATTCTTATTCTGGACGAGCCAACTTCTGCACTTACCTTTGACGAGGTACAGAGTCTCTTCAAAGTAGTCCAGGAGCTCAAGCAGAAGAACATTGGCATCATCTATATTACCCACCGACTGGCAGAGGTCTTTGAGATTTCTACCAGCATTGGCATTCTGCGCGACGGCGTTATGGCTATGCGCGGCAAGGTAGAGGACTTTACACGAGAAGATCTTGTACGTGGACTTCTTCCACCAGACGCAGCAGAGATTAAGAAAGAAATTGCCGAGAGCGCAAATATTGATTACGACGCAGAGCCTATTTTTGAGCTTGCTGAGTTTACCGGCTATGGTTTTGCTGACGTAAACCTCAACATTTATCCAGGCGAGATTGTTGGTCTTGCAGGTATCGTTGGTGCTGGTA
>JABZHD010000057.1 GCA_015259045.1 Atopobium sp.
CGCCCTACGTGAGCTGGACATTGATGTTCCAGGCAACGTCTCGGTTGTGGGTTTTGACGACGACCGCATTTGCAAGCTGATCCAGCCGTCGCTTACCTCCGTGCACGTTCCCAAGCACGAAATGGGAGAAATCGCAGTTAAACGTCTCATTGACCAGACGACTGACGCCCATTACGCGCCATGTATTTCGCAACTCCACACCACCGTAGTTTCGCGCAAGAGCGTCAAGCAGTTGTAGCGCGTGAAGCGCAGGTAGATGGCTTATCTCTAGCCGGTGGCGACCACGGGTACACACGAACCGCATGCTGTGGCGGACGAGTTGCAGGCGCTGGAACGCGTGATACTTGGGGATATGCAATGCTGTCACCGTAGCGATACGTCTTTTTCTCGGCTAGAAACGTCATTATGCATGAAATTGCATATTCGTTACGCTATATACACAAAATAATTCGGTGACGTGAATAATTACCGTTTTTGGAGCCTCAAGTGGTAAAAAATGCGTTTAGTTGGGAATGAAGAAATTTAGTTCAAATTTTTATATTTATGTTTGCCCAGGATAAGCGAAAAAGTTTTAACTATTTCTTTTACTAATTGAGTTGAAATGGCTCATTTTTAAAATGAATACTCCAACTAAACGCATTTTTTACCTTTTTGGGCCCAAAATCGTCAAAAATGAGCCCCAAACAAAAGTTTGGGGCTCATTAACGTGCAAATTACAACTTTGTAGCTGGCTGCGCACCAACTTCGCAGCCGATTACGCTGGTCGCGCGACCGGTCGGCGCTCGTTGCGCTTGCAGCCGATTACGCTGGTTGCACGACCGGTCGGCACGGGGTGCGCGCTCGCAGCCACGCGCTCGCCGCAGCTCTGCAGCCCGTTCGCCGCGTCGACCGCGCTACTTGACGCCGGCCTTCTTCTTGGCACGCTCGATAGCAGCCATCTGCTCCTCGGAAAGCCTGATGGAACCGTAATCTTTTCCGTGGTCAGGCGCGGTGCGACCAAGATCGCCCAGGTTAGCACCGGTTGCTTCCAGTGCAGACACGCGGTGCGAAGAGCAAGAGTGGCCGCCCTCACGGACAACGGAATCCAGGCCAAACTTGTCGCGGCCGGTATACGGCATAGTTGCGTCGTTGGTGACGGGGTCGTCAGCGTTTTCTAGCTTGAACTCGCCATTTACGCCATTCTTGTAGTTCTCCTTAGCAACCGAAATCATCAGCTTGATACGGTTGAGCTGGTTAACCTCGGACGCACCTGGGTCGTAGTCGACGGCAACAATGTTGGACTCGGGGTGCATCTGGCGCAGGCGCTTGATGACTGCCTTACCAACGACGTGGTTTGGCAGGCAGGCAAACGGCTGAGCGCAGACGATATTTGGTGTGCCCGTCTCAATGAGGTCGCACATCTCGGCGGTGAGCAGCCAACCCTCGCCCATCGTGTTGCAGAGCGAGAGAATCTGACCAGCCTTCTCGGCCAGTTCATCGATGTTGGGATATGGCTCAAAGCGCTCGGACTTCTCCAGCATCTTGTTGATTGGCGCGCGCAGTCCCTGGACCATCTTGATGCCCGCGATGTGCGTCATGCGGCTCTTGAACGAGGTGCCCAGCTCCTTGTGCGTGTTGATTGCGTTGGAGAGGCCAAACAGGAAGAAGTCGACCAGACCCGGAACGTTGGCCTCGCAGCCTTCGGACTCGATGACCTTGACCAGCTCGTTGTTAGCTGTTGGGTGGAACTTAACCAGAATCTCGCCGACGACGCCGACGCGTGGCTTCTGGCGGTCATTGACCACGGGCAGGCTGTCAAACAGCTCGATGGTACGCTGACACTGCTTGTAGAATTCCTTGCGAGAAATTCCGTTGATCTTGGAGCGTGTATCAGCCATGAGCTGGTCATACAGCTCGTTTGCGGAACCCTTAACGGCCTCGTAGGGGCGCACACGATACAGTAGCTGCATGATCAGGTCGCCGTACAGGAGCGCGTAAACTGCCTTGATCAGCAAGTCGGGCTTGAACAGCTTAAATCCTGGGTTGTCCTCGTCAAGGCCGGAAGCAGCGGAGACGGAAATGACCGGAATCTCTGGGTGACCTGCGTCTTTGAGCGCCTTACGAATCAGCGCAATATAGTTGGTTGCACGGCAGCCGCCGCCGGTCTGTGAAATCAGAACCGCGGTCTTGGTCAGATCGTACTTGCCCGAAAGCACCGCCTCCATAATCTGGCCCGTGACCAGGATGGATGGGTAGCAGATGTCGTTGTTGACGTAGCGAAGGCCCATGTCAACGGCGCCCTGGTCAACCGAAGGCAGCAGCACAACGTTGTAGCCCGCGCCCTTCAGCAGCTCCTCTACCAGCTCAAAGTGGATCGGCGCCATCTGTGGAGCCAGGATGGTGTAGCCCGCTTCCTGCATCTCCTTGGTGTAGCGGACCTTCTCGTAAGCTGCGGATTCTGCCTCGCGGTACACCGGCGCACGGCGAGAAGAACTAGCGCTTCTGGCCTTTTCCAGAGAGCCATCGGCCATGCGAACGCCCTGAGGAACGGCCTCGGTAACCAGACCGGCAGCTGCAAGTCGCTCCAGCTCTGCCTGCTGCTCGTTCAGGGCTGCCATCAGGGAGCGGATACGAATACGTGCAGCGCCCAAGTTGGAGACCTGGTCAACCTTGAGCATGGTGTAGATTTTGCCCGAAGCCTCAAGAATCTCCTGGACCTGGTCGGTGGTCAGTGCGTCAAGTCCGCAACCAAACGAGAAGAGCTGGATGAGGTCCAGGTCATTTCGGGATGCAACAAAGCGAGCCGCACGATACAGGCGCGAGTGGTACATCCACTGGTCAACGATGCGGATTGGGCGCTCAGGCATCATCTTGTGAGCAACGGAATCCTCGGTGAGAACGGCAAAGCCAAAGGAAGAGACCAGCTCAGGGATGGCGTGGTTGATCTCTGGGTCGTTGTGGTATGGGCGACCTGCAAGAACAATACCGTGAGCGTCGTGCTCCTCAATCCACGCAAGAGCCTCGTCACCCGCGCGGTGCATCTGGTCCTTGACGTTGATGTCTTCCTGCCATGCGGCCTCAACAGCGGCGTCAATTTCGGCGCGCGTGATGTGCTCGCCACGGAAGCGACCCTTACCAGCCTGGGCGTCCTTCTCGCGCTGTTCGCTGATGAGCTCGTACAAACGGCGCTTGAGCTCGTTCTTCTTGTCATACGGAATGAACGGAGCCATGTACTGGATGGACGGATCGGAGAGCTCGTCCACGTTGAGGCCCAGCGCCTGAGGGTAGCTCATGACAATTGGGCAGTTGTAGTGGTTGGTTGCGGAGTCGTCCTCCTTGCGCTCCCAACGAATACACGGCATCCAAATGAAGTCTGGGTCCTTGGCCAGCAAGTTCATGATGTGGCCGTGGGAAAGCTTTGCAGGATAGCAGGCGGACTCGGAAGGCATGGACTCGATGCCCATGTCGTACGTCTTTGCGGTGGTCTGGTCGGACAGAATGACCGAGAAGCCTAGCTTAGTGAAAAACGTGTGCCAGAACGGATAGTTCTCGTACATGTTCAGCGCGCGAGGAATGCCAACAGTGCCGCGTGGAGCCTCGTCTGCAGGAAGCGACTCGCGATCAAACAGCAGCTTATTCTTGAACGCAAAGAGGTTTGGGGCCTCATTCTTCTTGGCACCACGCTTCTTACCTGCGCCTTTCTCGCAACGGTTACCGGTGATAAACCTGTGTCCGCTGCCAAAGTCGTTGATGGTAAGCATGCAGCTGTTAGGGCAGATGCGGCAGTGTGTGTTAGTAAGCTTGACCTGCAGATTATCGATGGACTCGCGGTCAAGCAGAGTGGATACGCCATCAATACCTGCGCGGTCGCGGGCGAGAAGAGCGGCGCCGTAGGCACCCATGACACCTGCAATATCAGGACGGATGACATCTCTGCCGGTGAGCAGCTCAAAAGCACGGAGCGTTGCGTCGGACATGAAGGTACCGCCCTGAACAATGCAGTGCTCGCCAATCTCGCTGAAGTCGCGGAGCTTGATGACCTTGAACAGGGCATTCTTGATGACGGAGTATGAAAGACCAGCAGCAACGTCGCCGATGGTTGCACCCTCCTTCTGCGCCTGCTTAACGCGGGAGTTCATGAAGACGGTACAGCGGGATCCCAGGTCAACAGGGAGTGTTGCCTTGGTTGCAGCGGTTGCGAACTCGCGGACGTCCATCTTCATGGAGTCGGCAAAGGATGCAATAAAGGAACCGCAGCCTGCAGAGCAAGCCTCGTTCAGCATGATGTGCTCAATGACGCCGTCTTTGACCTGCAGACACTTCATGTCCTGGCCGCCAATATCAAGAATGAAATCAACGTCTGGGACAAATGCCTTAGCGCCACGCAGGTGAGCGACGGTCTCAATCTCGCCCGAGTCTGCGCGGAGAGCCTCAATCAGGATACCCTCGCCATAACCAGTGGTTGTAACGTGGCCAATAATGCAGTCGGAAGGCATCTCGTCGTAGATGGAGTCCATAATCTTGCGAGCAGTGCCCAGGATATCGCCGTTGTTATTGTCGTACCAGGTGTAAAGAAGCTCGCCCTTCTCGCCAACAACAGCAGCCTTCATAGTGGTAGAACCTGCATCGATGCCGATAAACACGCGTCCGTGGTAGTTGGCCAGCTGGCCCTTGGGGACTACCTCTTGGTCGTGGCGGGCCTTGAAGTCGTCAAAGTCCTGCTGAGTAGCAAAGAGTGGGTCCAGACGAGCAACCTCGGAGCCCTGGATGTCCTTGAGGTTATCCAGTGCCTCCATGACCTGCGTAAAGGTGATTGGTCGATCGGACTCGCCCGCCAGAGCAGCGCCCGTTGCAACAAAGAGGTGAGCGTTCTTTGGCAAGACAATATGCTCGTCGTCCAGGTTAAGCGTGATGTAGAAGCGACGGCGCAGCTCAGAGAGGTACTGCCGCGGGCCGCCGAGAAACGCGACGTAGCCGCGGATGGGGTGACCACAGGCCAGGCCCGAGACGGTCTGGTTTGCAACAGCCTGGAAGATGGAAGCAGCGATGTCGGCAGGAGCGGCACCCTCGTTGAGCAGCGGCTGAACGTCGGACTTAGCAAAAACGCCGCAGCGAGATGCAATTGGGTAGATCTGCTTGACGTCTTTTGCCAGCTCATTGAGGCCAGTTGCGTCGGTCTTGAGGAGAGACGCCATCTGGTCGATGAACGCACCGGTACCACCAGCGCAGGTACCGTTCATGCGCTGCTCGATGCCATTATCGAAGTAGATAATCTTTGCGTCCTCGCCGCCCAGCTCAATGGCAACGTCAGTCTGAGGGATCAGCGTCTCAACAGCGCGCTTGGAAGCGATAACCTCCTGGACAAACTCCAGGTCAAGCTATTGCGCCAAGAGCATTCCGCCGGAGCCGGTGATTGCGGCGTACATGGGTGTCTCGCCAATGTGCTTCTGAGCTTTGACAAACAGGGAGCGCGCGGTTGCGCGAACGTCGGTGTGGTGACGCTCATAGTTTGCGTAAACCAGCGTGCCGTCCTCGTCGATGACGGACAGCTTTACGGTTGTGGAACCAACGTCAATGCCCAGCATAAGGTGGGCCTGAGACAGGTCAAGTGGGACGTTTGGTGCCAGCTCTGCACCGTTCTCTACCAGCTCAAACTTTGGACTAATCATTGTTTTCCTCTCCGAGAACAAGAGTTGCAAGCGCAAATCGTGGGACATCTAGCTTGATTGGCTTGCCGTACAGATCGCCAGGCGCAACAAACATGAGGCCGGTCATGAGGCCCGCCATCTGCTCGTCGCTCTCGCGCATGCCGCCGATTAACCAGCGGATAAGGACGCCGACCTCGGCAGAAATTGCGAAGGTCAGATAGTAGTCAAAGAAAGGACCAAGTGCGCGCGGATCAAGATCGTGCAGGGCGCGCTGGGCGATAACCTCGTGTACCAGGTGTTTTAGCTTGTCCTGGAACGCAGGGTCGCCGCCGTTACCCAGCAAAGGGCGCAGGTAGAAGCCGTGCTTGCGAATGCTTCGGAGCATCTCCGTTGCACCGGGGCATGGCTTGTAGGAGTCAATGGCCTCCTTGAGCTCGACAAGGTTCACGCGAGCGAGCTGCTCAACAGCGGGTCGGAGCTCCGCCAGCGCTTCCTTTTCGATGTGGAGCACCAGGTCAGGGATGTCTTTGTAGTGGGAATAAAAGGTTCGACGCGTGAGGCCGGCGCGCTCCGTTACTCCCGTGACGGTCACAGAGGTAAGGTCGCCGGTAGCGTCTATCTCTTCTGCCAGGGCTTTTCTGAGCGCCGCGCGAGTTCTTGCGGTGCGTCGATCAAGCTTGCAAGCTGAAAAAACAGCAGGTACAGACAATGTTTGCGTCATACGTTTCTGAAGTCTCTCCTGGTTGCAGGTACGTACTGGGTGCGCGGGCGCGTGTGAGCGGCGCGGGCCGCGAACCGCAGGTGTTGCGGCAGCACAACAACACCGTAGCACCCGACTTATTGCACATACTGAGTATTATTACACACTCTGTGCAATAACTGCAACCTCGAGAAGACCGATTTTCTCGCCAAGTCTGCCCTACCGGCTAGGTTTTCTATCTTGGTCTGCTAGCGCGCCTGATTTCTGCAAAGAATCTGTAACTTTTGCCTGATAACAGCAAAGAATCTGTGGATTCTGCCTGATTTCATCAAAGAATCGGTGCCCCAAACACAGATTCTTTGCACTTTTCAGGCGGGGTTTAAGGCGTGTCCGAGCTCACCCTTCCAGGGAGCCTGATGTTATCGTCATGTCTGAACAATTTGCCGGAAAAGCGCACCATGTCTGAGCTATTTGCCGGTTTTTCTCGCTATGTCTGAGTAAATTTACTCAGACATGATGCAGTTTTCAGGCTCAAAATCTAGGGCCACGTAGTCTATCT
>JABZHD010000058.1 GCA_015259045.1 Atopobium sp.
GTACCTGGCGAGAAGCTCTGTGCACTAGCTATACTTAGACATATCGCATACAACACATCACCTAAAGGAGCTCCATGTCAGAAAAACTGCTTACTGCTCATGATATGGAGCTCCTAACTTGTGCAGGTATTTACGTTGAACCTCAGGCACTGAATGGTCCTGCACTGGTATTTCCTATCTCAGATGGTGAAGGTGGAGAAATACGTGTGCTGTGGCAGGGTGGCGCTTATGAGAGTGTAACATACACAGATTCTAGAAAGAATCAGCTGGTATTTCCTTATCTTGAGCTGTATGACTTACTGTTTGAAGCTGCTTGCCCCGTGCACTCAGTTTTGATGTTGGGCGCTGGCGGCTGCTCGTATCCTCGGTATTTAGTAGCTCATCATCCAGAGATTTCTTGTGATGCGCTGGAACTTGATCCCAAAATTGCATCTCTAGCTTGCAATTACTTCTTTGTGGATGAGGTTATTAGAGAAAGCAATGGTAGGCTTCAAGTGCAGGTAGCTGATGGCGTTGAGTATATAAAGAGCCTATCTACCTCTCATAACAAGCGTTATGACGCTATCTTAAACGACTGTTTTAGCGGAGAAGTTCCACCTGCAGCTATGATGACCAGTGAGTGGATGCGTCAAGTTGCCCACTGTCTTACTCCTGGCGGAAGATATCTCACCAATGTAGTTTCTGCACAGGTGGGAGAGGATGCACATCAGCTTGATGAGCTCATGGATGCTGCTCGCACTGCGTTTGAGCAGGTAGAAGTTGTACCTTTGGATCCAGAAGCAGACCCAACAGAGCCAGATAATCTTATGCTCGTTTTCCAGCGCGCTTAAGCGCTGTGAGCGCAAGCTTTTGGATATTTATTAGTCAAAAGTTTTTAGTGACGTTAATGAATTAGCATTGATAAAAAAATGAAGTGTAAAATAGAAGTTGCTGATTTTAGTTTTTGAATGATTCTCGTTTGGACACACCGTAAATTGAATTCTTTAGTCTAGTTCAGTGCACTTGATTGGAGATATGAATATATGAAAGAATCGTTTTTATCAATAAAAGAAATCTTTCATATTGGTAATGGAAAAATCAATGCACTAATTTTTCTCGCCGTTTTAGCGGTTCTATCATCATTTCTTGAGATTTATTCGATTCAATATATGCAGTCACTTTCAGAAGTTTTTAGCACGTCGGTTACAAATAATCTTTTTCAAATTGGTTTTATCTGCGCTAAGTTTTTGATGTTAATTGTGTTTTCAACAATAGTTAGAAATTACTTTTGCTTTAGAGTCTCTATTTTTTCAAATGACATCATTAAAAATGTAAGAGAAAAAGCGTATTCAAAACTTATTGATATGGAATATGAATTAGCGATAATTCATGACAATGCGTTTTATATTAATTTGATAGACAATAACGTAAGTAGATTAAGCTTAATCTTTTCAACAAGTTTTTTTACTTTGTGTTCAGATATATTCGATACAGTGTGGATTTGCTTTTTTATGACACAAATAAATATCACTTCATTATTTATTTTAGTAATTGGCATACTGCCATTAGTTTTAATTGGCAACATATCGGCATCTGAGCAAAAAAAGTTTGCAGAAAATACAATCAAATTCAATGAGGATTTGATTGAAAAGATTAATGAAACTAATGATAACTTTTCGTATATTAAAATATTTAAAGGTAAGGAGAGGGAAGCCAATCGTTTTAACCGTATAAATACTGATATTTTAGAGAACGATAATTTATCGAGTGCGGCACTTAGTATCTTCTTTGTTATAGAGAAAAGCGTTCGATATTTATTTGTTGCGATTTCATTATTCTTTTTATGTAAAGACGTGTTAATGCAGAATGGAAATTGGATGATTCTCATCCCATTCTTGCTCTACGTACAAAGATTTTATAATCCATTTTCAAATTTGAATAAATATTCTCAGTTAATTCAAAAATCCGTTTCAAGTGCAGATAAGCTTATAGACTTTATAATCTCAAAACCAATTGAAGAGATCCCAGCTATCCATTTTATTTCTGATTCATCTGAATCAGAAGTAGTTTTGACTGGCATATCAAAAAATTATGAATCTGAATCAATTCTTGAAGATGTCACTTTTAGATTTAAAGAAGGAGTCAACTTAATCGACGGAAAAAGTGGCGTAGGTAAATCCACCTTGCTCAAAATTCTTTTAGGCTTAATTAAATCTTCGAGTGGGGAAGTGACTATTTATTCTCGAGAAGATGTCCTGAATTTGTACGCATATTCAGGACAGTCGAATAAGCTGTTTAATTTGTCCGTGATAGAAAATTTAATATATCCTAAAACCGTAGATCATCTCTCATCATCGGAAAGAATGAAATTAGAGAATCTACTAAATGAATTTGGATTCAGAACAAACATATTGAATAAAGATATTGTCAAAGAAGGGGAGAATCTTTCTGGAGGTGAAAGAAAGAGACTGTCTATTCTTAGAGCACTAATTTGTCCGTCAAAAGTTGTAGTGCTTGACGAACCATTTGCTAACTTAGATCCGAAAAATATTGAGATTATTGCTCAGAAAATACAGGATCTTTCCAAGAATAGAATTGTTATTATTGTTTCTCACGAAACGTCTTTTCCTTCTTCTTTAAAATTTGATACACACTTGACTATTAGTGGTACCTAAAGGTTTCTTTGGTTTAATTCATTCTCAAAATCCAGAAGCAGACCCAAGAGAGCCAGATAATCTTATGCTCGTTTGTCAGCGCGCTTAAGTGCAGCGAGCGCTAGGGCAAGACAACTACTCATCAGCACGATACCAATGCCAAAGAGCACCAAGAAGCCATGGGCTGAGCCATCTACAATCAGGCTCCAAATAATGAGCGCACAGGCAGAGACAAAGCTGCTAACGCCAGCAATTCTTGAGTAAATAAGAGTGGAATCTTTTTTACCAAAGACCGCACGTACCAAAAGTGGCGAGCCGACCGTTGTAAGAGCGTAGGCAATTCCAAAAAGGAAAGTTCCTGCCAGCAAGAGTGGCAACACTGGAAGCTTAATCCCCAACATAAGTAAGCCAACAATACCCGAGAAAATTCCTACAAAACAGGCGAGCTTTACAGAGATATCGCTTAAAGCACCTAGAAGCACTTTTCCAATCGCTTGACCCAGCATAGTTGTTCCAGCAAGAAGGCCTGTAGCAGCGGCAATGGCAGGAGCAGTTTCTGCAAACGTTGCAGCATAGCTAGGGAAGTACTGAGAGATTTGCTGGTTAAAGGTAATGAGTGCATAAAACGCAGCAACCATATAAAACTCTGGGTATTTCATTGCATCATCAGCGGAGATGTCGGTAGAAGAAGCCTCTGCAACTTCAACGGTTTTCTCGTCAGTAGAGGAAAAGGTAAGAGGCGTAAGGCCAAGATCTTGGGGTTTCTCGCGCACTACAAAAAGGGTAAAGGGAAGTGTTCCAACAAGCATGACTAGGGCAAAAATCAGATAACAGGCTCGCCAGCCTTCAGGACCAGACGAGATGATGGCAGATCCGATGGGATTAAAAACAGTGCCGCCAATGCCGGTGAATGCAAAGCAGAGACCCATAAAGGTACCAACGCGCTGGTCAAACCAATCGTTGATAAGGGCAGGGACGCACAAGAACATGAGAGCTGGCACACCAATACCAAGTCCCACTGCGCAGAGATAGAAATGCCATATCTCTTGAGCAGCTGACATGGATCCGTATGAGACTGCGCAGATGATAACGCTTGCAGAGAGTACTAGGCGAGTATCGTGCGTTTTATAGAACTTTCCTATGAACGGCAAAGCTACCGTCATGGCAATACAGAGCACCGAGAAGACCGCAGAGAAGGCGACGCGGGGAACACCAAAGTATTGTGAAACTGGTGTGATGAAGATGCCAAAGCACGTAAGGATAATGGCGCAAGGTAAAAACATGATGACAATACAAGTTGCAACAATGGCGTATGCATACTTAGTGCCTAGTAAACGTTGTAGCACTGAGGCTCCTCTCTTTTGGCCAGAAATAGTGTAGGCGATGTGCCGTAAAAAGGACACATCGCCTACCAAGTCGCACAAATTTTTTGAGGATACTTGAGGACTTTACGCGCGCAAGATCTTAGCTGTCAGAACCTCTGCGGTTCTCGCCCTCAAGAGCACGAATTGGTCCGATGTCCTGAGTGGTCTCAAGAGCGCCCAGGTAGTTACCCTCTTCATCGCGAACAGCAAAGTAACGGACATAGAGGAACTTATCTCTGACCTCAAACCAGAACTCGGAGGAGTCGCTACGACCGCTCCTGAACTCGGTGAGGATGCGACGAACAGCTTTCTGGCTCTTTGGTGGATGGCAGTCATATACGTCGCGGCCAAGGCAGCTCTTAGGACGAGGGAAAGCACGGGTGTCTCCGTGGCTGAAGTAACGTGTCTTGTCATCTGCATCAACAAAGGTAATGTCAAGCGGAATGGTTGCAAAGACAGCCTCAAGCTGCGGAATGGTGAACTCACCGGTAGAGAGCTTAACCTTGCCGTCAGCAGAAATTGCTTCCTCTTCTGCTTCAGCGTTATTCTCGTCCATAGCGGCTGCGGCTTCCATCTCTTTAAGCTTGTCGTTTGCAAGCTCAAGAGGATCTGCGTGCCATGAAGGAGGATTGACGCCAAATGCATGACCAAACTCGTTCTCTTCAGCGGCAATCTGGGTCCACTGAGTAGCAGTTAGGTGCTCAAGGGAAAGTGGAATGAGGACGTTTTCTTCCTTGGATGCCATGGACTCAGCACCCTCAATAGCCTCATCCAGATAGTCAGCAACGGCTGCCATAAGGCCTGCATCATACTGGCCGTATGCAGTCTCGAGCAGAGCCTCTGCACCGTTAACGGCGTTTCTTACCTCGTCGTCCTTACCCCACATAACCTTTGAAGGACCGGTGATATCGTGGCGCTCAAGGTGAGGGAAGAGCAGCTCTTCCTTGCGCTTGTAGTGAACAAAGACCTCGTCAAAGGCGTCCATATCAGCTTTTAGAATTGCTGCAACACCAGCGCACTCTTCGTTGCTGGAAGACTCGGTAAGCGTCCGAGCACGCTTCACATCTGGAGCAACGCGGTCGTGGATAAAGGCACGAATGCGTTCGTTCTCTTGGCGCATGGTCCAAACAGGATGGCCAGGGGTCTCTTCAACAGCGCCTGTTGGTGCGCAAGAGACCTTGCCTTCAAAGAGAGCGGCATGAACGTCGCAGAGCTTCAGGACCTTCTCCATAGGAACGCCGCCAGCAATGAGCTCCTGTTCAGCGTTAGAGATCTCTGAGCCAGAGACGTCCTTGAAGTTACGAGTAAAGTCCTCGCGAACAGCCTCGATGTCCTCACCGTCGTTGAGGCGCTCAAGATACTGGGCGATAAGAGCTTTGCGCTCCTCAGGAGTCTGCGCGATAGGTGCGTTCTCTGCCTCTGCGGGTTTCTCGTCAGCTGGGGTTTCTGCTGCTGCAGGCTCCTCATCACCAAGAATGGTAAAGCCGTGAGAGCGGAAGATTGCTTTGAGTTCCTCAAGGTCTACGCCTTTGTGGTCGCAACCTTTAGGGATGGTCATAAAACGTCCCATGGTCTGAAGACGGCCTGGCTCGGTAATCTCGGCAAAGCCATTTTCTGCCATGAGGCCTTTAATGACGGGATACTTAGTGCAAATCTCATAAACGGATTTGCTTAAATCAAGAACCTGTGCCATACGGGCTCCTCTCGGATGGGTTTAGAAAGTCTAATATGGCTTACTTTATACCCAAAGTGTGACAGGACTTCCATATGGCTTTTGTTGTGGTTACAACAAAACAGAAATTATTCTTTAGTTTTAAAAGAGATCAGAATGAGAACCGGTTCCAAAAAGAAAAAGAAGTAAGTCTTCGTTATCAATTCTGTAAATAAGAAGCCAGTCCGGCTTGATGTGACATTCTCTAAAATCTGCGTAAGAGCCGGTCAGAGAATGGTCGCGATATTTTTCTGGGAGTGATTTTTGAGAGGCGAGGGTGTCCACAACTTCAGTAAGTAACTCAAGCTTGAGACCTCTTTTTTGAGCTGATTTGATGTCTTTTTTTAAATTGATTAGAGAGAACGATTTCAAGCATCTAAGACCTCCGACATTGCGTCGGAGAATGAGGCATAGTGCTTGTAGTCTTCTGGGTGCTTTTTCATGTTGGTGTATTCATTAAGGGCTTCTATAGTTTGAGCATTAGGAATTTCTCGCTTGATTTCAAAAGGAATTCCCTGCTCACGAACAGTCTGACGAAGAAAAATGGTAATAGCAGTAGTAAGATCCATGCCTAAATCTTTGAGAAGCTCCTGAGCATTCTTCTTGAGCGTTGGATCCAAATTTATATTTGTGCTTACTTTTGCCATAATGACCCGCCTTTCTTGTAGCTATGTTATACAAGATGATGACGGTAAAGTCAATAAATATGTGCGCATCATAGGTACAATACGCACATATTGTGTATATAAATTACTATCTTCTGTTCTATTCTTTACTCTTTAGGGTGAAAGACAACAGAACCGGGTTGTGATCAGAGTAGGCAAACTGCGTGTCAATATTTCTAGCGGTTGCAACAACATTGTCCGAGACAATCCAACCATCAACCGTGGTGGTGTACGTTTTGTCCTTCTCGTATGGAATGTCATCTCCACGGCAGGTAGGAACGTTGGTAAGGTTGTCTGGAGCTACAACACTAAAGCCTTCTGGCAAATCAGAATCTTTGAGTTCTGCTACCCAGTCTGGTACCTGCTGAACAGAAG
>JABZHD010000059.1 GCA_015259045.1 Atopobium sp.
ACGCGTAGCCCATCTCGGGGTTTCTGAGGATGAAGTCACATTCCAGCTTTCCAATGCGACCGACACTGACCTTGCAACCCTGCGAGAGAGCGTAGCGATAAACGATGTTCTCAAGGACGGGTCCGTAGTTGATGCGGTTATCGGTGTTGAGGGCAAAGTAGAAGCTCAGGTCCGCCAGGTAGTACTTTTGCTCGCCCCGCAGTGATTTTCGGGACTTCAGGTCGAAGCGGGAGCACTTGCTGATGATCTTCGCATCTTCGAGAATCTGGAGGTATCTCGCTAGCGTTTCGCGCTTGACCTTCACACCCTGTTTGCTCTCGAGGTCGGATTGGATGTTCGCAAGCGACATGGTGGCGCCGAAGTTGTTGATGACGTAGTCGCGCACATGGTTGAACACGGAGACGTTCTTGATTTTCACACGCCTGCGGATGTCCTTCTCGAAGATTTCCTGGATTACCGCAGCAACGTAGGCGCGCTTGTCGGCGAGCCGAGGGTAATCCATCGCTTTCGGGAAGCCGCCCTCGAGGATATACGCATCGAACTCCGCGACCGGATTCGGGTTCA
This sequence comes from Atopobium sp., assembly GCA_015259045.1. Lineage (GTDB taxonomy): Bacteria > Actinomycetota > Coriobacteriia > Coriobacteriales > Atopobiaceae > Lancefieldella. The sequence goes on from JABZHD010000059.1 coordinate 565, forward strand.
CGGGTAGTCCCAAGAAACGCTTCATCTGGCAATACTCGCCAAAGTCCAGCGTCTGCATCTCGAATTCGATGTAGCGGCCGGTTAGTTTCGTGGCCAGCTCTCCTGAAAGCAGATAGGAGTTCGATCCGGTGATGAAGATGGAGAAGCCACCCTCAGTGCGAAACCCATTGAGCACGTCTTCGAAACCATCGACGTTCTGTACCTCGTCGATGAAAAGGTACTTCGTCCCCGAGATAGCGAGCAAGGGTCTGATGAGGTCCTCAAGCTGCTCTGGAGCCTTGACAGACCGGTACCCGTATCGGTCTAGGTCGAGAAAAACGATGTGCTCGTCATCGACGCCTTCGGCCCTCAGCTCTTCGGCGATGCACTGCATGAGGCAGGACTTGCCGCAGCGGCGTACGCCGGTGATTACCTTGATCATCCCGGCGTCATGGTAGAAGCCGCGAATCTTTTTTAGGTAGTTTTCTCTAGGAAACAAACGCATACTGGCTCCAATCTTCATTGGAGCCAGTATATCAAATTACAGGTTTATTGGGGTATATTTTATCGAAAATATGATTTGTACCCCTATAACTAAAGAATTTCCTTATTCCCACTCGGTGGTTATAGTTTTGCCGTCTCGTCACTCCAGTTGCACCCAGTTTTCGGCGGCATCTCGAAGTGAGTGCCGCTGAATGACGCGACGTCGCGTTTCATCGGCTTCGGGGACAAAAGCTGGGACAACTTCAAAAACCATTTTCAAACTCAGAGTATTGAGTTTTTATTTTTGTCCCAAGGGGCACGGAGAGCCGCCTTTGGAGGCTCGATATCGCCGAAAAACGCCCGTTTTGAAACTCAACCGCCTTTGAGCCTGCAAACCACCAGCTTCAACAGTAAGTGAGTCGACGCGGGTGGCTTACGAGCCGTTCACAAAACCGCAGGCCACAGGTCTTTGTCAACGATAAGCAAAGTGAATAGTCTCAGGTGGCTTGCCCATGAGTTGGCGTAAGCCTGTTTAGCAAAAGGCTAATCGGACACGACAGGCCGCCCGCATGGCGACGGCGTTTCCCGTGCGGGCACAAACAGCCCTGCGTGCCCTGTCGCGCGATATCCCAATGCGACGTTCAGAACCCTACCCGCCAAGCAGCCACCTCGCGAAATTCAGCACGAGCACGCCCTCCCGGGTATGGGGCTCATGCCTCGTGCGAGTGATGAGAATCTTCGGGAATGCATCCCCGATGGATAGAATCGGCGCAATCTCCCTCTCGAGCGTCGAATCGGCGCCGATATCGTCGCTCACATACACTTTCCTTCCCGGTTTCGAAACTTGGAAGGCAGTATGCGCAAGGATGCGTCGAGGTGCGATCCCAGTCGTACCATGCCAGCAGAGATGTCGAGGCACATTCGTTCATGCTGCAATGCGGGCATCGGAGATGAAAAACAGCCCGTCGGGTAGTCATGGGCGTGCGGGAGCCCGCATCAGTAACCTGCCTCCTCGGTTGTCCCTTCTTTGCATGGTCGTCTACATAAAGGAGGAACCAGCCATGCAGATCAGCATGCTTGCCCTTCTTGGGTCACGGACCGGGGAGGCGAGGGCCTCCGTCGGGACCGCCCCGAGCAACCGGCATATCCAAGGAATGACAAGGCTCGATCGCTGTGCTGGTCAGGATGCCGAAGCGGGCCGTCCGCCAATCGGAATGCGGGTCAGGATGCTGCAACGTGATTCCAGCTGCAGGATACGGCTCCTTTGCGGTTGCCGCAAAACCTGCTGGCAACATTCTTACTATCCGAATGATGTACGCATCCCTTGGGATCGTTTCGCCTGACCAGGGCCATCTTCAGCGCCTCATCGGCCAGCTCGGCAGGCGCCTCTTCCACGCGTAATAGCCCTGGCGGGTCACCTATGCAACCAAAGATACAAAAGGAATCGAATGGCCAGAGAGGATTGCCCTTACCGATGCTCGATTCTTGACAGGCAAACTCAAGCCTCGTTAATATTACATGGTTTGCCAGACCGAATTAACAAAGGAGGGTGTCGTGGTTGGTCTTTTCCGCACGTGGATGAGCGCCTAGAAAGCGGCGCTGTTGTGGCGTCGCGCTGTTTTTCTGCACGCCATTTCACGATTGGACATAACCATGATATTTGAAACCTCTCGGGGCAGGTCTGTTCTGCTGTGCCATTCATGGCAATTCAAGCTTTGTTTCGTATGGGGCGGGGAGCTCGTTTCGACATTGACGAGTTCGATTCTCCAAATGGGTCTTATTTGGCATCTCGCCCTCACGACAGGGTCGTCTTCTCTCCTCTCCTTAGCATCGCTGGCAGGCTTTCTGCCGATTGCTTTGTTCGGAATCCTTGCGGGCGCCGTTGTCGACAGACTGCCTTTGAAACGTGTCCTCATCGGCGCCGACCTCTTCATTGCCGCGGTGGGTGCCGCCTTGGCGATTGCCTCGTTGGCCGGCAGCTTACCTGCATGGCTAATTCTCATCGCCCTGTTTCTCCGTGCAGTTGGTACTTCGTTCTACACGCCAGCCTCCCAATCTCTCACGCCCCATCTCGCCCCGCCAGAGCATCTCGTTCGCCTATCGGGGGTGACTCAGGCGATTCAGTCCGGCGGATACATTCTTGGCGCCGCGCTTGCAGCAGTGATTTATCCCGTGGCGGGCATTACCGCTATGATTGTCCTCGACGTGCTGGGAGCGCTTTTCGCTTCTTTAGCCGTCCTCGCCGCACAGATAGACGCAGGGGGCCTCGATGAAGCCGACCGCAGCTTGTCCTTTTCCAATAAGGTTCGAGAGCTCTTCTCTGAGATTTCGGACGGCTACAAGCTGATTAGGGAGTACAGGGGGCTGTTCGCCCTTCTTTGGTGCGGGTTCGTCTTCGCTTTCGCGTTCTCTCCGCTCGCGGCATTGTTCCCAATAATGACCTTGGGGCATTTTGGCGGTAGCACGGGGGATGCCGCTTTGGTGGAAATCCTTTTTTCTGCAGGCATGCTGGCTGGGTCCGGCATTTTGGCGGCCACGGGAGGGTTCCGCAATAGGTCGTTCACCATGGTCGCCGCGATTGCCGGCTTCGGCATTGCCGCAATCGTATCCGGATCGCTCGGCCCGTCATTGTTCGCTGCTTTCCTGCCGGTGAGCTTTCTTATGGGCGCATGCTCCCCGTTGTATGCGGGAACCCAGACTGCCCTTATGCAGGAGCAGATACCTCCTGAGTACCTAGGCCGCGTTTTCGGCCTCTACGGAACCATCATGGCGTGGGCCATGCCCATGGGCCTCGCAGCCCCCTCCGTTTTTGCGGATCTGCTTGGAGCTCCGTTATGGTTCGTCGGCTCTGGAGCGACCATGGTACTGCTTGCGATGGCTATGCTGCTTGCTCCGAGCGTCCGAAACGCGGGGAAAAGAGATACCGGGCAGATTCAATAGCCCAAGTATTCGAAAAAAAGAGGCAGCAGCCATCGGTTCAAGCGTCAGCCTTCAAGCCCTTGCGACGACGAGGTATTGCACCGACATTCCGCATCGCGCTCCTTATTCGTCGCCAACTATCATTTTCGGATTTGCCGGCTTGCGCAAGGTCAAAACGCTCGCGCCGGCAATTGGGCAAAGGCGAAAAATCGACGTGAGCAATCTTTTTTGGCATGGCTGCGCTTCCAGTAAAACGCTAATACACAAAAGGCGGTTCAACCTATGGAACTCATAGTCAAAGCTAAAGACATCTTTTTGGAATATGCCGGCCGCGATATCCTAGATATCGAAGAGTTGGAAATCTACTCCTACGATCGCATCGGCTTGGTGGGAGACAATGGCGCAGGCAAAACCAGCCTGCTTAAAATTCTGAGCGGCAATCTTACCATTGCGGACGCCGACGTCAGGCGCTTCGGCAGCATTGCCCTCATCGGCCAACTCGATGAACTCGACCTTGATGCGGCTCAGGACAGTGGTGAGATGCTCTCCCGTCTCAACGTCGCCGGAGTGGCGCAGGAGACGATGAGCGGCGGGGAGGAAACACGCGCCAAGATTGCCTCTGCACTCTCCCAGCATGCAAGCGCGATCTTCGCCGACGAGCCTACGAGCCACCTCGACCAAGACGGCATCCGCCTTCTCGTCGGACAACTCAAGGCATTTGATGGGGCTCTGCTCATCGTGAGCCATGACCGTCATTTTCTCGACCAGGTGGTAGACAAGATCTGGGAGCTCAAAGACGGCGGTATTTCCGAATTCTGGGGTGACTACTCCGACTATCTGCGACAGAAAGAAGAAGAGCGCAAAGCTCAGGCGACTCGATACGAAGAGGCGATGCGCGAGCGCGATCGCCTCGAAGCCGCCATCGAAAAACAACGGAAAAAAGCACGGCAGGTCGACGCCAAGCGGAAGGCTGCGAAAAAAAGCAACGAGTATGCAGGTCGATTGGGGCATCAGAAAGCAACCGGCACCAAACAGAAGAGGATGTACCAGGCGGCTAAGGACATGGAGAAGCGCCTCGAAGCGCTCGAAGGGATTGAGGCCCCAGATAGCATTCGCGCCGTGCGGTTCCGCCAGAGCAAGGCCCTGGAACTGCATAGTAAATTTCCCATCTCGGCAGACGATTTCAGCTTGAGCTTCGGCAACTGCATGCTCTATGACCACGCGAAATTCGAGATACCGCTCGGTGCCAAAGTGGCCATCACCGGTGGCAACGGTACAGGAAAGACCAGCCTGCTGAAGGCAATCGCTCGACGCGCCGACGGTATCAACATCTCTCCCAAGGCAGAGATCGGTTACTTCGAGCAAACAGGCTACAAGTTCGACGCCCGTCAGTCTGCGATCTCGTTCATGCAGGATGGTTGCGAGTACAGCATGACCGAAATTCGAGGCATCCTCGCCTCTATGGGAATCGGACCGCGCGACCTGACAAAGGACGTTGGCGTTCTCTCGGGAGGCGAAGTCATCAAGCTGCTACTCGCGAAGATGCTGCTGGGCAGATACAACATCTTGCTCATGGACGAGCCTGGAAATTACCTGGACATCAAGAGCGCCGAAGCCCTCGAGCAGATGATGAGCGCCTATGCCGGAACGATAGTGTTCGTCTCCCACGATAAGAGGCTGGTCGAGAACGTCGCAGACATTGTCTACGAAATAAAGGACACCAAGCTAGTCAAAATCTTTCAGCGCGAATAGCCCTAAATGAGCAAGAAATAATCCCCGAACGGAGACAAGGGAGTAAAACGGCAAAGAAAGAGCCTCCGTCCCAACGCAGGGAACGGAGGCTCTTTAATCGCTTTTACTCATCTCCGTCGCTGGTGGCTTTGTCATGACTCTCGTACGAAACGAAACTCAGCGGCACAGTGCGGCACTCAAAATCGCAGGTCAGAACCCTATCGGCCTACTCCCACTCAATGGTCGCAGGTGGTTTTGGAGTGATATCGTAAGCTACTCGGTTAACGCCAGCAACCTCGCTGACGATGCGAGAAGAAATGCGGGTCAGCAACTCATAAGGAAGCTTTGCCCAGTCAGCGGTCATAGCATCGCTAGACTCAACGGCGCGCAGGATAACTGGACGAGCATACGTGCGCTCGTCACCCATTACACCAACGGACTTAATGTCAGGTAGCACGGCAAAGTACTGCCACACGCTGTGCTCGGAGTTACGATCGCCTGTCTCGTCAAAGAGCTGGGCGTTGTAAGCGTCAATCTCTTCACGGACAATAGCGTCTGCATTGCGGAGAATCTCCAGCTTTTCTGGGGTAACGTCGCCAATGATGCGGATAGCAAGGCCAGGACCTGGGAATGGTTGCCTGTAGACAAGGTTCTCTGGCAGACCAAGAGAGACGCCCAGCGCGCGGACCTCGTCCTTAAAGAAGTGATCCAGAGGCTCAATCAGGTCAAAGTGAACGCCCTCTGGGAATGGAATCAGGTTGTGGTGGCTCTTGATGGTTGCAGCCTTGCCGCCTGTCTTACGAGCGCCGGACTCAATAATGTCAGGGTAGATAGTGCCCTGTGCCAGGAACTGAACGCCGTCGAGCTTCTGGGCCTCGTCAAAGAAGACCTTCCAGAACTCGGTGCCAATCAGGCGACGCTTCATCTCTGGTTCGGTAACGCCAGCTAGAAGCTTAGCGTAGCGCTCCTCTGCGTGAACATGAATCAGAGGCACGTTAAACTGCTTGCGGAAGACCTGCTCAACCATCTCTGGCT
>JABZHD010000005.1 GCA_015259045.1 Atopobium sp.
TCTTACGGAGCAGGTTGGCCACTACGATTTTGAGGCTGCTATTAGCCTTGCTGAGATGGCCAAGAGCTACGGTGTTGGTCTTAAGGAGCACAACGCAGATTACCTTGATGACGTGACGCTGCTTGAGCATACTCCTGCAAATGTCACCGCTTCAAACGTAGCTCCACAGTACGGAACAGAGGAGACTCGCGCATATTTGAAGCTTTGCGATGTAGAGGATCTTCTGGTTAAAGAAGGTCTCCTGAAGGCAGACGAGGTCTCTGGCTTGAGAAACACCCTGTTGGTCAAGGCAATTGAGACTGAGCGTTGGCGCAAGTGGATGGTGGGTGACCAGGTCAATCTGACTGTTGAACAGATTCTTGCTGATCACAAGCTGTCGCTGGATATTCTTGATATTTCCGGTCACTATGCATTCAATGACGACAAGGTCAAGGCGGCAACCGAGCACATCTACAAAAACCTTGCTCAGTTCAATATTGACGGCCAGCGCTTTGTGGTTGACCACATTAAGCGCCCTCTTCGTCAGTATGTTGAGTGCTATAGGCTTGAGGGAGTTACTACGCGCATTCGTGAGGCACTGGCAGAGTAAGTGCTCGTGCTTTCAGGCACGGCGTTTTGCCGTTGTAACACCTTTGCTGTCCAATTTTGGACAGATAGCTGACAAACCTAAGAGGTCGAAGGCTTTTTGCTTTCGACCTCTTTTCTTGTGCGATGTATCATAGAGAACAATAGTTACAAAAACGACGCTAAGGAGCGGCATGGCCGAAAACAACGAGCGCAAAGATGGAGTTTCTCCCCAGCTTGATATGCTCTCAACTGAGCTGCTTGGAGATGCGTTTGACCTGCTTGCAGATGGCCAATCACTCAACGTTTTGCTTGTAGTTGAGGACTCGTCAGGCACGGTTGCAAGCTATGAGTTCTCTGATGACGGCCCAGAGGAGCTGCTTGAGGGCGCCCATAAGCGCGTGCTTGACCTGGCAAAACAGAAGGGCGATAAAGAAGCGGGACTTGAAGAGCCTGTTCGCTATGCGCTTGTATATGAAGGGGCCATTCAACTGCTCAAAGAGGGTGGTTACGAAGATGCCGTGCTTCTTGAGTTTGGCGAGAAGGGCTATAAGAGTTTCTCGGCATATTCTTTAGTTCACGGAAAAGGCCAAGGTGACCAGTTTGTGTGGTCTGATCCCGCTCCAGCAGGGGAGCTTGAGCCACTTCTGTAATGAAAAAGCTGCGTTCATTGAAATTTCTGGGCGCTCTAGGCACGTAATTGCACTAAAGTTCTAAAGCTGATAAAAATTGGACCTGAACTATTCAAGTCTAAGCACATACCTTCGAGAGATAGAGACTTATGCGTCAAGACAACATCAGAAATATTGCTATCATCGCCCACGTTGACCACGGTAAAACCACCATGGTTGACCAGATGCTTAAGGCAACCGATGCATTCCGCGAGAACCAGCAGGTTCAAGAGAGAATCCTGGACTCCAACGATCAGGAGCGTGAGCGCGGAATTACTATTCTGGCAAAGAATATCTCTATTGAGTACAAGGGCGTCAAGATTAACGTTATTGATACCCCTGGCCACGCTGACTTCGGCGGCGAGGTAGAGCGTGTTTTGAAGATGGCTGACGGTGCGCTTCTGCTGGTTGACGCAGCTGAGGGCCCTATGCCACAGACTCGCTTTGTTCTGCGCCACGCCATTGACGCAGGTCTTTCTATCATGATGGTTGTCAACAAGATTGACCGCGACGGTGCTCGCCCAGAGGCTGTTGTCAACGATTCTCTTGATCTTATGATGGACCTTGGTGCAACCGATGAGCAGCTTGAGTTCACCATGGAGCACGTCGTCTTTGCTTCTGGCGTTAACGGCTACGCTCGCCTTGATCCAAATGACGACAATGACAACATGTTCCCTCTTCTTGACATGATTATCGACGGTCTTCCAGCCCCAGATGTTGACATCGATGGTCCTCTTGCTATGCAGTGCGTCACCATTGACCACTCTGATTACCTGGGCCGCATTGGTATTGGCCGTGTGTATTCCGGAACCGTTCATACTGGCGACAAGATTCTTGTTGTTAAAAACGATGGCTCCCGTGCCATGAGCCAGGTCAAGCAGCTGTTTACCTTTGACTACCTGGGTCGCAAGGAGTGCGATGAGGTTGACGCAGGTGATATTGCGGCAATCGTTGGTGTTGATAACACTGATATTGGTGACGTCTACACTGATCCAGAGAACCCTGTTGAGTTGGACCCAATTGAGATTGATCCACCAACCCTTTCTATTATTTTTGAGCCTTCTACCTCGCCACTTGTTGGCCGTGAGGGAGACATTGTTGGTGGCCGTCAGCTTAAAGAGCGCCTGATGACAGAGCGCGAGAATAACGTCACCATGCGCATTGAGGAGCTTCCTGATAAGACGGGTATCGAGGTTTCTGGCCGCGGTATTCTCCACCTCTCTGTTCTTATGGAGAGCATGCGTCGTGAAGGCTTTGAATTCCAGGTTGGTCGTCCTCGCGTTCTGTTCAAGAAGGATGCTCAGGGCCACACGCTTGAGCCTATTGAGCAGGCTGTTGTTGAGTGCAATCCAGAGTATGCCGGCAAGGTTATTGAGGTCTTTGGTAACGTTGGTGGCACCATGTCTATCATGGACACCGGCGAGACTCAGACGCACCTTGAGTTCAAGATTCCAACCCGCGGCATCATGGGCCTCAAGACGCGCGTCATGAACGTTACCCACGGTGACGCTGTCTTCTACCACACTTTCCTTGAGTACGGTCCTTTTGCAGGTGATATTGGTAGCCGCCAGAACGGTGCCATGATTTCCATGTCCACTGAGAAGGCTGTTGCGTATGCACTTGGTACGCTCCAGGAGCGCGGCCAGCTCTTTGTTTCGCCAGGTGTTGAGTGCTACGAAGGCATGCTGGTTGGTGAGCGTTCAAGGCCAGGCGACATGGTTGTTAACATTGCGCGCACCAAGTCTTTGGGCAACCAGAGATCTTCAACCGCAGATATTTCAGTTCAGCTGACTCCTCCACGCCTGTTTACGCTGGAAGAGGCTCTGGAGTACATCATGGACGACGAGCTCGTTGAGATCACACCACTCAACATCCGTATGCGTAAGCGTATCCTTTCCGAGACCGAGCGCCGTAAGTGGGCAGTTCGTAACGGTATGGTCAAGAAGTAACAGCGTCGTTTACGGACAGTCAATCTGGCGAGAAAAACTTGCAGCCGCAAGGGTTTCTCGCCAGTTTTGTTTTAGGCGGATTTTAATAAAGTGCTGGTAAACGTAATGTAAAGGCGATGCAAAACCGCCAAAACCGCCAAAGCCATCTGATTGTGGCTGGGCGCTACTTTGACGGGGTGTTCTGCTCAGGCTGCTTGCCTGGCTTTTGTGTTTTGTGACGCAACTTGTTGACGCTGCGCATGACGTGTGGCGTAAGGTCAACATCTGCAGGTGAAAGCACGTTGTATTTGAGCGACCAGCGCCTGAGGCCAACGGTAACCATAACACACACAACTGCCGCCCAAATTTTTGTGACGCCTACATAAGAGACAAGCGCCCAGTAGGAGGTAGCGCCAGCAACTGCGCAAAACGCGTAGAGATTGCTTCGCTGGAAAATACGAGGGATGTTGCCAAGAAATACGTCGCGAAGCATACCGCCACCAACGCCCGTAATGCTTCCCATCAGAATGACCGAGAAGGGAAGCAGGTGATATACCAGGGCTTTATCGGTACCAACAACAGCAAAGAGGCCAACGGAGATAATGTCGGTCCACTCAAGCATGCGAGGGAATCTGTCAAGCGGCTCAGGGAACATAAACAGCAAGACAGCGGTAAAAACGGCAGCCGGAATGGCGTAGGGCGAGTTGAGCATGTAGACGCCACCTTCTTGCATCATGACGTCCCTGATAAGCCCGCCACCCAGACCACCCAAAAGACCAAGACCCACAAAGCCCACAAGGTCTAAGTGACGATCTCTTGCAACCAAGATTCCCGAGATTGCACCAATAATTACCGTTAGAAGGTCTAGCCAGTAGGGGATGCTCACAGAAATTGCATCTGTGCCATATGGCGAGAAAAACGGTGGCATCCATACCTCCTACTGGTGTTTTTGTTTTTATGAGTATGACAATACTACACAAGTATTAAAAATACACAGAACTTCTCGTTCTATATTGGTGAGAAATCCGCTATACTGTCCCGTGCGGTTTTATATGGAGAGTTGTCCGAGTGGCCGAAGGAGCACGATTGGAAATCGTGTAGGCGTCTAAAGCGTCTCCAGGGTTCAAATCCCTGACTCTCCGCCAGAATTTTCACGGCGCCTACGGGCGCCGTTTCACCCTTCGGAGGGGTGGCAGAGTGGTTGAATGCGGCGGTCTCGAAAACCGTTTACCCCTTCTAGGGGTACGAGGGTTCGAATCCCTCCTCCTCCGCCATTTAACATTTTTATTTGATTAATTGTTACCAATAAAGATATATTTATTTTTCGATTTTATATAGAATGTTTAGGCTTTGTAATTCGATGTCATCTTTTTTGACACGAGGGGAGAGTTAAATGGCTGTTTCAGCAGATGAGTTGAATGGCTACAGGCGCGATCGCTACTTTGCACGCTCCTGGGCACTTCTGACTCTGGAAAAGGGTTGGTGGAAGCCTGTCCTTATTATGGCTCTGTTTGGTCTTATTCCAGTTGTCGGAATTCTTGCACTTGTTGGCTATGCACTTGAGACTGCACGCGTAACTGCATGGGGTATCAACGCTGGTCCAAAGCAGAAAGACCTTAAGTTTGGTACCTATATTGTTACCGGCTTCAAGGCAGTTGTTATTGCACTTGCATTTGGTCTGGCATACAGCATTGTTACTGGAATTCTTACTTTTATTCCAGTTATCAATCTGATTCTTATCCCAGTCTTTATTGTTGCAGCATTTGTGTATCCACTGTGCATCAATGTTGTTCAGGTCCGCGCATCAGTTTATGGTCACATCTCCGCTGGTTTTGCTTTTAAGAACATCTTTGAGATGATTAAGCATGACATGGGCGGTCTGTTCCGTATCTTTGGTATGGGCATTGTGCTTGGCATTGTTACCTCCATTATTATGGGCATCATTGGTGGTAGCGCCGCAATTAGCATGATCGTAAACATTGGTGCTCAGGCTATGGCCATTGCAAGAACTCAGAATATTTCCAGCCAGCAGCAGCTTGGTCTTGTCGTGCTTGCTCTTCTTGCACGCGGCTTCATTCAGATGGGACCAATCTTCCTGGTTATTGGCTATATTGGTCACGTTGTTGGTCTTATCGTTATGCTTCTTATGCAGAACGCAATCGCTCTTTGGATGCGTCAGTTCAACGTTCCTGCATGGGGACAGAGCAATGATCCACTGCCACCATTCATTAACGATCCACGTGATGGCGCAGCTGCTACTTATGCAGCTCCAGCACCAGTTGCTCCAACTGCTCCAGCAGCAACCGCCGCTCCTGCAGCAGCACCTGTTGCTGTTCCTGTTGCAGCACCAGCACCAGTAGCAACCCCAGCTCCAGCAGCTCCTGCAGCACCTGCAGCGCCTGTTGCTCCTGCGGCACCAGTGGCTCCTGCAGCGCCTGTTGCTGCTCCAGCTGAGCCTGTTGCGGCTCCAGTAGCACCTGCTGCACCAGTGGCTCCTGCTGCTCCAGCTGCACCTGCTGCACCAGTGGCTCCAGCTGCACCAGCAGCACCAGCAGCACCTGTTGCTCCTGCTGCTCCAGCAGCACCTGCAGCACCTGCAGCACCTGTTGCTCCTGCGGCACCAGTCGCACCTGTTGCGCCAGCAGCACCTGTAGCTCCAGAGGTTCCTGTCGCTCCCGCAGCTCCAGAGCCTGCACCTGCTTCAACTGTTGTTGTTGAGCCAATTATCCCAACAACTCCAGAGGCTCCTGAGGCACCAGCTGCTCCAACAGACGCACCAACTCAGAATCCTGAGGGACCTGCAGCTCAGTAAAGTAGAGCACCTATAAAAGAGACGGCCATCATGCAGATTGTGTGATGGCCGTTTTTCTTTTTCAATACCATGTTTTTAAAATTGAGCGAGTGACCATGCCTTAGAAAGATTCGCGTCAGATAGTTGCAAGATTAGAGGCAAATAAGCAACAAATTGCCAATTTAAGCTTTATATGTGGACTGCATGTGAGAAAGTTTGTGGGCTAGTTTCGTATTTGAGCATTTATGTGGTATGATGCTTGGTCGAACTTTCCTGCTTCGGGTGCACCTTCACTTCCCGAAGCCATTAGCCCAGAGGAGGTGACAATATGAAGGCCTATGAACTGCTGTTTTTTGTTGACCCAGCTTCCACCGAGGAAGTCCGTGCTGGTGTAATGAAGCGTATTGACGTTGCTATCACCACTGACGGCGGAGTAGTCGACAGCGTCGAGGATTGGGGTAAGCGTAAGCTTGCTTTTGAGATCGACGATCTTACCGAGGGTGACTATACCCTCATCAATTTCCATGCAGATCCAACGCAGATTGCAGAGCTCGATCGAGTCCTGCGAATCAATGATGCTGTTAAGCGTCACATGATCGTGCGTCGAGTCGATAAGGACTAAGTCCTTGTAATGGAAAAGTGGAATTATTCCACGATGAGAGGTAGTGAGATTTATGAGTATTAACAGGGTTAACATTTCGGGCAACCTGACCCGTGACCCGGAGCTTCGCTCCACAGCAGGCGGTACCCAGATTCTATCCTTCGGCGTTGCGGTTAACGATCGTCGCAGGAACCAGCAGACCGGTGAGTGGGAAGATGTTCCCAATTTCGTTGACTGCGTAGTATTTGGACAGCGTGCTGAAGCACTTTCCCGCTTCCTCTCCAAGGGTTCGAAGGTTGCTATTGAAGGCAAACTTCGTTTCAGCTCCTGGGAGACGAAGGAAGGACAGCGTCGCAGCAAGCTTGAAGTTGTTGTTGATGAGGTCGAGTTCCTTTCTAGGAATCAGCAGGGTGGAGCCCCTATGTCACAGGGTGCACCATCTTATGCAGCTCCAACTCCACAGGCACCCGCTCCCGTTCCGGCTCCGCCAGACGAGGAGTTCTACGATGCTGATATTCCGTTTTAAACGTCAGACAGCAACACAGACGTTACTGTCATCTGAAAGGTAAAAGACATGGCTCAGCAGAAACAAGATTTCCAGCGCCAGCCGCGTCGCAAGTATTGCCAGTTCTGCAAGGAGGAGACTGAGTTCATCGATTACAAAGATACTCAGCTTCTTCGTAAGTACATGACCGATCGTGGCAAGATTAAGCCTCGTCGCGTCACTGGCACCTGCACGCAGCACCAGCACGACATTGCACTTGCTATCAAGCGCGCACGCGAGATGGCACTTCTGCCCTACACTGTCCCTGTGGTTTCCAGCCGCGGTGGCCGTAGTCGCGGATAACCTATCTGTTCTTCAGGTAGAGTTGGTTAGCAATGGATAGACCGGATTCAAATATTCCTCAGGCACCTGAAGGGTATTCTCGCCCAGAGAGTAGCCCACAGAATTTTGCCGGTCCAAGCAACCAAAACGGAGGCAAGCCGCGTCCGTTTGAAGCTCCAACCTACAAGCAAGGTTTTGTTCTTTGCGTTGTTGGCGGAGTAATTACTGGGCTCCTTTCTTTTATTGGAGCAGCTTTGGTTGCGTATGGCATGGTAATTGCTGTCTATTGCAAAAAAGGGCACGGATGGTTTGGTCCTGCTATTACTTCAGTACTTGTTACGGGTGTAGCAGCTTATTTGCTCTCGGGACCAACGGAGGCGGCTACTTCAGTTACCGCTTGTGCACTTGCTCTTGGAGTTGGCTACGCTTTTGCAACAGAGAAACTCACCGTTGGTGTTGGATCTCTTCTTGTAGGAGCAACCGCTTTGGCACTTCTGGGATATGACGCGTTCTTTGCCGCAATGGCAGGAACAACTCTTCCCGAGCTTGCTCAGAACGTATTTAATCAATACGCCTCGCAGGTCTCAGGTGCTTCTCCAGAGATTCAAGAAGGTCTTTCAACGGCAAAGGCACTCTTTATGCTCTTTTGGCCAACCAGCTATACCGGCATGGCGCTTTTATATTTTGTAATTGCGCGTTTTGGAGCTCGAACAGTGTATAAAGCACTGACAAGAGACCCACAGAAATTGCCACAGTTCCAGCTGATGGACGTTCCATTTTGGATGTGTGCTCTTACCGTGGCCAACTTGTTTGTGTATGCACTTTCAAGCACCATTTTGTCTGCACAAGACATACTTCAGCTTATTACGTTGAATGTGTTTATGGCTCTTAGAGTTGTGTTTGCTCTTCAGGGCCTTGCAGTGCTCACATGGTTTGTGCGCGAGAAGCACTTCTCGCCAGCACTTTCTCTGTCACTGTTTGTATTGGCAGGCATGTTAGAAGTTCAGTTAGGCGTTATGGCTCTCGTAGGACTTATTGACGCCTGGGCAAACTTCCGAAAGCTTAATCGCTCAGGAAGCCAGGATTCAGAGTCCACGATAAACAACAACTAGTCGATACCATCGACTCATCAAAGGAGTTTCCCATGAAAGTTATTCTCTTGGGCGAGCTTCGCGGTAAGGGCGGCGAAGGCGACATCGTAGAGGTCGCACAGGGTTATGCGGAGAACTTCCTGTTCCCCAACAAGATTGCCCAGCCTGCTACACCGGGTAACATCAAGCAGCTTGAGGAGCGTCGTCACAATATCGCTAAGCGCGAAGAGCAGCGTATTGCTGACGCAAATGCTACCAAGGCAGCTCTTGATGGCAAGCTCGTAACTGTTGACGCTCGCATCGGCGAGGAGGGCCAGCTCTTTGGCTCCGTCACCACCGCTCAGATTGCTGACGCAATCGAGGCACAGCTCAACGTCACCGTTGATCGTAAGCGCATTGCTCGTAGCGCTGCTATCAAGACCGCTGGTCGCCACAATGTCACCATTGAGCTTTACCGTGACATCACCGCTACCGTCGTTGTTCTTGTTGGCGAGGACGATGCTGCTCCTGCAGAGGAGGAGACCGAGGAGGTTGCCGCTGAGGCAACCGTCGAGGTTGAGGTTGAGTCCGCAGAGTAGTTTTATGCATGCATAAAACACTGTTCTCCTGCATTTTTTGGTGGTTTATACAATTTCTGCAGTTTTCTACAGATTTGTAAGCTTTTAGAAAAAGCAAGGCCATCTTAAAAGAATGGAATGTTTGTTCGAACCACCCCTTTGTGAAACATAACAAAGGGGTGGTCTTTTTATGTGTAGACAGAACGGTATATTTTCTTATACTCTACCTGCGGTTATTCAAAATGTTATGTAAAACATATTCACTTAACCTGCGGAATTGTAATTTGATTTGTATAACTGCAGATAAGCAATTGTGTAGAAAATACCACGTGTCGAAAAAAGTCTAAAAAATGTTGAAAACGTTGAAAACTCAAGGAAATCCCGCTCAGGGTATGCGAGTTTTGGAAAATCGTGTTGAAGACTTAACTTTTCGAATTTTGCAAGCCAAAATGACTCTTTATTTTTTTGAAAAGTACACTACCATTCAGATTCATTCCCAAAAAACATGATTGGAAAAGACGATGGCACAAGACTCGTTTGAGATGAATCCTACGCAATTGACGGCCCTAGAGAACGCCTCTATGCCACAAGATTCTGATGCCGAGTTTTCCATTCTTTCTGCAATGATTCTTTCGGAAGAAATCAGAGGAGAGTGCCTCATTAGGCTTTCTTCCGAGGATTTCTATATTCCATCCAATCAAATTATTTTTGAGGCAATTAAGTCCCTGTTTGACAATAACAAGCCAGTAGACGTCATTTCGCTTGCAGACCACCTTAAGAGTAACGGCAAGTTTGAGCGTGCTGGAGGAGCTGTCCGTTTAGCAGAGCTTGGAAACAACCCACTTGCTATGGTCGGTTGGGAAAACCACGCTGTTATGCTGCATCGTGATACTACGCTCAGAAAGATGATCAGTGCTTCTGCAAAGATTTCTGCGCTCGCCTACAACGCTCCAGAAGATACAAAAGAAGTAGTTGACCAGGCAGAGAAGCTCATTTTTGATGTAACCAACAGAGATGTTCAGCAGTCTGAGCAGGGCATTGAAGACATTATGACTGATCTCTTTGAAGAGCTTCAGCAAAATGCTGGCAAAGATGCTTCAGAGCTGGGTGTCCAAACTGGATTTGCAACCCTAGATAACCTCTTCCAAGGTCTTCGTCCTGGTCAGATGGTTGTTATCGGCGCTCGTCCTGGTGTTGGTAAGACTTCTTTTGCTCTCAGCATGGCTTATAACGCTGCGGTTTCCGGTGCAACTGTTGCGCTCTTCTCGCTTGAGATGAGTAAGATTGAGATTGCGCAGAGACTGTTGGCCTCTGAGTCAAAGGTTGATTTGCAGACCATCCGTTCTTCCAACATCAGAAATGAGCAGTGGCCCACCCTTCTGGAGGCAGCAGAGCGCATTTCTCGCCTTAAAATCATCGTTGACGATACTCCGGGCACAACAGTCACAGAAATCCGCGCAAAAGCCCGCAGAATGCTTAATAAGGCCGAGAAGGGCGTCATTATCATCGACTACCTCCAACTGCTGTCTCCTTCAGCCGAGAAGGGCCGTGCGGACAGTCGTGCAACTGAGGTTTCCGAGATGTCTCGTGGCATTAAGATTATGGCTAAAGACCTCAAGGCACCTGTTATTGCACTCTCTCAGCTCAATCGTACGCTTGAGAACAGAAACGGCAAGCGTCCACAGCTTTCTGACCTGCGTGAGTCCGGCGCAATCGAGCAGGATGCAGATATTGTTTTGCTGCTTGACCGCTCACTGAGCGATGAAGAAGCCGCACGCGATGACCGTCCTGATAAAGACGTTACCAACATCATTGTTGCAAAGAACCGTGCAGGTGCTCTGAGGGATGTTCCTGTTATGTTTATGCCAACATCCACCAAGTTTGTTGAGATCTACCAGGGGAATAATTACTCAGAAAGTGAAGCCGCACAGTACGCTGCGATGGCAAACCCCGCGCATTAATCGTTTCTTATGTGTGACAAAACCTCTGCGCTTCTGTGCTTTTGCGAGCGGTATTAGATATACTTATGAAGCAACCCCTAAAGAGGTTGCAACCGTCATGTAATGGTCGTGTTTGTAGATAGCTGCGATAGGGGAGAACTTATGCCAGCTTCCGTACTTGTTGGTGCTCAGTGGGGAGACGAGGGTAAGGGTAAAGTTACCGACCTCATTTCCGGAGATTTTGACGTTGTTTGCCGTTACGCAGGTGGTGCAAATGCAGGCCACACGGTAATTGCTGGAGACACAAAGCTTGCGCTTCACCAGGTTCCATCTGGCGTTATGTACGAGAATACCTATCCAGTTATTGGCAATGGCTGCATTGTTGACCCAGAGGTTCTTCTCGGCGAGATTGACATGCTGGAGAGCAAGGGTATTTCCTGTGACCTGCTTAAGATTTCCGGCAACGCTCACATTGTTATGCCTTATCACAAAGATCTTGATGGCGTGCACGAGAAAAAGCTGGGCAAGAACCTTATTGGTACCACTAAGCGCGGTGTAGGTCCAACTTACATGGATAAGATGAACCGCACTGGCCTGCGTATTCAGGACATGCTTGACGAGAAAATCTTCCGCAAGAAGCTTGAGGCTGCACTTGAGTACACCAATCCAATCTTGAGTCTTGTGTATGGTCTTCCAACCTATACCGTTGACCAAATTTGCGAGACCTACCTGCCTTATGCAGATCGCATTCGTCCTTACATTGTTGAGTCTTCTCTCTTCCTCAACGAAGAGCTTGAGGCTGGTAAGAACATTCTCTTCGAGGGTGCTCAGGCAACCATGCTTGATATTGACCACGGCACCTATCCATTTGTTACCTCTTCTAGCTGCACCGCTGGTGGCGCAGTAACTGGTTCTGGCGTTGGTCCAACCAACATTGACCGCGTCCTGGGCATTGCAAAGGCATACCTCACACGCGTTGGCTCTGGTCCATTCCCAACAGAGCTCTTTGACGAGACGGGCGATCTTCTCGGCGAAGTTGGCCATGAGTATGGTGTAACTACTGGCCGTAAACGTCGCTGCGGCTGGTACGACGCCGTAGTTGTTAACTACGCGGCTCGTATCAATGGCCTCACTGACCTGGCAATTACCAAGCTTGACGTTCTTGGCTGCCTGGATGAGATTAAGGTATGCGTTGCTTATGAGTGCGACGGCAAGATTTACAAGACCGTCCCAGAGCACCAGAGCGTCTTCTATCACGCAAAGCCTGTGTACGAGACTCTTCCTGGTTGGAAGTGCGACATCTCTAACGTTCGCAACTTCTACCAGCTACCTCGTGAGGCTAAGGACTACATTGACTTCCTGGAGCAACTTGCTGGTGTACGCGTTTCTATCATCACCGTTGGTCCAGATCGCGAGCAGACAATCGACCGCTACTGGAGGTAACCCGTGGCGTCTTCGGACTGCTCAACTTTTGCAATAGTTTGCGATAACCCCTGTGGGCTTGAAGCTTCCCAGCTTGAAGCCCTGGGGGTTTCTGTAATACCTGGAGCTCTAAATTCAGATGCTGATCAGGTAGGCGAGTTTTACCGAGGCATTTTTGAGTCAGGCGCTCAAAAGATCCTCTCGCTTCATGTGTATTCAGATTTTTCTGACTCGCTTCTTACGGCAAAAAAGGCTTGTCAGAACAATCCTGATATTTCAAACTCAATTTGCCTGGTAGATAGCGGAAATATGCCCACTGCTATGGGAATCATGCTTGAGCGCTTAAGTGTGGCAAGAAAGTCTGGAGCTTCATTTGAAGCTGCTTGCGCGTATGCACAAGAGCTTGCTGAGGTAGTTGCCACAATGTACATTGCAATGAACAAGGTTGTCCTTCATAAAAGCAAGGACAAACGCCCCAGGCTTTCGTTGCGACTTCGACTTGAGCGTTTGCATAGGCGCATCTCAAGCGATATGTATTTGTACCGTTTGGTTGGCGGAAAATGTACAGAGGTGGCTCGCTCATCAGATTTTACCGATCTAGCAGCAAGAATTTCTCGCCTTATGAGCGCTTGTTTTGTAAAGCGCGGCGAGCTCAAATATGTAGTGATTTCAAGTGGCGAGAAACGCATAGAAAAGCATCTCAAAAAGCCGCTTAAAACCAACGAATATGATGCAGAATGTATTGCAGAAAGACTTGCTTCTCCTGAGTTTAAAAAACATCTTGGAGAAGGCGCTGTTGGTGTTGCTTGTATCCCAAAGGCGTTGTATCAGAAGGCTGGAGTACTTATGAATGACACCGTTGATATTTTGTTGCTCGGCGCTGGTGGTCGTGAGCACGCGCTTTTGACTAAGCTGCAGGAGTCGCCTCGCGCAGGAAAAATTTACGTTGCTCCAGGTAATGGTGGCATGGCTGCTCAGGCAGAAGTTGCTCCCATTGATCAAAACAATCCTGATGAGGTTGTCGCGTTTGCCAAGGAAAAAGGCATTGGCCTGGTAGTCATTGGTCCTGAAGCGCCTCTTGTTGTGGGTGTTGCAGACGCTGTTCGCCAGGCTGGTATTGCATGCTTTGGTCCTAACCAAAATGCAGCGCAGATGGAGGGCTCAAAGGCGTTTGCCAAGGGCGTTATGGAGCGAGCAAATGTTCCAACTGCTGCATGGAAGTCTTTCACAGACCAGGCGTCTTGCGAGGCGTATGTTCGCCACATCGGTGCTCCTGTAGTTGTTAAGGCAGACGGTCTTGCCGCAGGTAAGGGCGTTATTGTTGCAACTGAGCTTGAACAGGCTCTCAAAGGTGTTCGCGAGTGTTTCTCGGGCCATTTTGGCGATGCAGGAGCAACCGTTGTTGTCGAGGAGTTCCTTGAGGGACCAGAGTGCTCGCTACTTGCGTTGACTGACGGAACGTACGTTGTTCCGCTGGCAACAGCCCAGGATCACAAGCGCGCTTACGACGACGATAAGGGACCTAACACTGGTGGAATGGGCGTCTATTCTCCTGTTCCTTTTGTGACCAATGAAGAACTTTCCCAGATGATTGCCATTGAGCAGCGCGTTGTTGACCAGCTCAAAAAAGAGGGTATCAACTATTCTGGCTGCCTTTACGGCGGATTTATGCTGACCAAAGACGGCCCTAAGGTTCTTGAATTTAACGCTCGCTTTGGCGATCCAGAAACTCAGGTTGTACTGCCTCGCCTCCAGGGCGATTTGGTTTCAATTTTGATGGCTTGCGATAACGGTACCCTCCGTCATCAGCAGGTTTCCTGGTCTGATACAGTGGCTGTTTCTGTTGTTCTGGCAAGTGCCGGATATCCTGGTTCTTACGAGAAGGGCAAGGAGATTACCGGTATTGAGGCTGCTCAGCAGCTTGAGGGTGTTTCTGTGTATCACGCCGGAACTGCTCAGACCGAGGACGGAAAGATTATCACAGCAGGCGGCCGCGTGCTCAACGTCACTGCGCTTGCACCAACCTTTGAGGAAGCTCGCGCTCGTGCATATGAGGCTTGCGACCTTATCAACTTTGAAGGCAAGCAGCTCAGGCACGATATTGGACTTAAGGCTCTTCAAGGTCGTCCAGAAAAATAGTTAGGTTAGCGCTTATGGCAAATCAAAATGACGAGAAAACCAACGTACAGGATGGTGCTTGGACCAGCAATCAAGGTGGCTCTCAGTTTAGTGATGTGTTTGATGATATGCAGTCTGCTGAGCCAGAGATTCTTGATGCTGACATGCAGGTAACTCCAGAGGTGTTTGATTCTGCTCGCAATGATTTGCACTCGGCAGTTGATTCGCTTACCTACGACGGTGAGCGTGTTGCTGTGGGCGATGCTGCCTACCATCATTCTGGGGAGCCACAAAAGCGCAGTTTTGTTGCAGGTACAGAGGATGCACGTGATGCTTCTCTAGAAGAGAAGCCACTCTCTGAGGACACCGTTTGGGTTGGCCGCATTTTTGACGTGAATCGTCTTCGTGTTTCTCTTCCTGATGGACGTACTGCTCTTCGCGATGTTGTGCGTCATCCCGGTGCTGTGGCTATCGTTGCACTGACTGATGAAGGTAGAATTTGTCTGGTTCGTCAGTACCGAACTGCGCTTGGTCGCGTAACAGTTGAGCTGCCTGCAGGAAAGCTTGATCCAGGCGAGGACCCTCTGGATTGTGCTCACCGTGAGTTGCTGGAAGAGACCGGAATGAAGGCAGGAAAGATGGCTTTTCTCACCACTACCGCCACTTCCGATGGATTTACTGACGAGCTTATTCATCTCTATATGGCAACTGAGTTGACCTTTGAGGGATCAGACCCAGATGCCGACGAATTTATTAACGTGGATCTTGTTCCACTATCTGAGCTGGTAGACGCTGTTCTCGATGGCAAAATCGAGGACGCAAAAACTATCATTGGAGCTCTTATCTGCGATTCAATTTCACACCGATTGCCTATGGAGTAATTACGCATGCTTGATCGTTCTTCTCGCCCTGTATCTGGTAACAACGCTTCTGGCAAACATCGAAAATCGCTGTTTGCCAGTTTTCTTTCTTATTACGCTCCGCAAAAGCATCTGTTTATTCTGGACACTATCTGCGCCATCATTTTGGCTTGTATCGAGCTCGCGTTTCCCCAGATTTTGCGCTCGCTCACCAAGGGACTGTTTGTGCAGGGTAAAGATGCCATTCTCGGCAGCTTAGTATTCATTGCCGTTGGGCTTGTGGTCATGTACTTTGTCCACTTTCTGTGTCGCTACTTTGTCATTAGCTGGGGACACATTATGGGCGCGCGTATGGAAAGTAAGATGCGAGAAGACCTGTTTGACGCCTACGAGCGCATGAGCTTCTCGTATTATGACCGCCATAAGACGGGCGATCTGATGAGTCGTCTGGTATCCGACTTGTTTGACATTTCAGAGACGGCGCATCATGGCCCTGAGTACCTGATTATTGGCTTGCTTGAGATTGCCGGCTCTTTTGTCATTCTGGCTTTTATTAACGTGCCTCTTACGCTGGTGCTTGCTGGAATTGCTGCAGTGCTGGTAGTGTTCAATTTCTTTGCTAACATGCACATGCGCGGCATTTTTAAAGAGAACCGCATGCGAATTTCCGACGTAAATACTCAGCTAGAAGACTCACTTTCTGGTATTCGCGTGGTTAAGGGTTTTGCGGCGGAAGATCACGAGCGTAAGAAATTTAGAGCAAGTAACTCGGCATACTTAGACTCCAAGGCCAATATGTACCAGGCTATGGGCAGGTATCAAGCGGCAATTTCAGGCATGATGGGTGTTTTGAACACTGTTGTGTTGGTTTTGGGCGGCTGGATGATTGCTCAGGGTCAGATGCAAGCCATTGACCTGGCTACGTATGCACTCTATATCTCGCTGTTTACCACGCCAATCATGAACATTCTGAACTTTACCGAGACATTCCAGAAGGGCCTTGCTGGTTTTAAGCGATTCACAGAGATTCTTGAAACGCAGCCGGACATTCAAGACGCACCTGGTGCCCGGGACATTCAAATTACCGCGGGTGAGATTATCTACCAGGATGTTCATTTTGCTTACAACAATGCTGAAGAGGTTATCGACGGTCTGAACCTTCATATTGAGAGTGGAAAAACTGTTGCACTGGTTGGACCTTCTGGTGGAGGTAAGTCCACTACCTGCGCTTTATTGCCACGATTCTATGATGTGACAAGTGGCAGCATCACTATTGACGGGCAGGATATTCGTTCCGTTACACAGCACAGTTTGCGCTCGGCAATTGGTATGGTCCAGCAGGACGTATACCTCTTTGATGGTACTATCGCGGAGAACATTGCATACGGCTGTCCTGAAGCTTCTGAAGAAGACATTGCGCTGGCAGCAAAGCGTGCAAACATCGCCGAGTTCATTGAATCGCTGCCAGATGGGTATGACACGCAGGTAGGACAGCGCGGAACCAGACTTTCTGGTGGACAGAAGCAGCGCATTTCTATTGCGCGTGTATTCCTGAAGAACCCGCCGCTACTCATTTTGGATGAGGCTACTTCCGCTCTGGATAACGAGTCCGAGCGCGCGGTCCAGGAGTCCCTTTCCGAGCTGGCAAAGAACAGAACTACACTGGTCATTGCCCATCGTCTTTCCACGATTATGGGCGCTGATGAGATTATTACCATCAACCAAGGCCGTGCGGTTGAGCGTGGAACTCACGATGAGCTGCTAGAAAAAGGCGGAATCTACGCTCATTACTATCAAATGCAGTTTGGTGGTGCACCAAACCTCGCAAGGCGGTAAAATAGAGCATTAAGTGCTTTGCGAACTGTGGTTTGCAGCAGCAATCGTTCTTCTCGCGATGCGCTTAACCGCAGGTTTGCGGTTTGCAATTTGCAGCTGCAACTTGTGGTTTGCAACTTGCGGCCTGTAAACCGACGGGTGGAACAAAAGAGCAAAAGTCAACGCATCGCACGCTTTTAAGTGTGTTTATGCAGGTTGAATGAGAGAGCTACATGGCTAAAGATGATGCAGAACGTTCACGCTTCGCGCGTCGCCAGAAGGGCGCGCTTGACGCTGACGCAGCTGAAGAGTTGTTTACCAAGGTAGACGAGACAGGTCATCCTAACGAGGAACGCGCAGCTCTAGAGCGTGCTCGCAGGCAGGGTGGAGCTGCGGCGGTGGACGTTGATCCACTTTCGGGATCTGATCCTTCAGGCTCAAATATCGAGAAGGTCATTACAAAGACGGCAGTCCTTTTTGTTTTGGTTTTCCTGGTAATCGTTGTTCTGATGCAGGTCTCTTGTGGTGTTATTCGCCGAGCTAACACAGCAAATCTAACCGAATCAGTTACGGTGAGATCTGTTGCATCTGCATTGCGCGGCGGTGTTGAGTGGGGTAATGGATTTACGCAGTTCCCCGAGGATTTCTCGGTTCAGGAAGCTGACGAGAACACTGGTCGCGTTGAGGTAACAGTTACCGATACGACCTCAAAAGACGTGCTTGAATGCTATGCGGGATCCAGTGTCCAGGCGCAGGCATTTGCTATTAACGCGCTGCTCAACCCACGAATCAATACCGTTGTCTATCACGTCAGTGTTCACAGAAATGACCAAGGTGAGCTTCAGAAATCTCAACTCTTCGGATTCCTTAAACCTGGCGGAGATGCAACACCTATCTTTACTTTTACGTTCTCAAAGACACAGTCTTCTGATGGAGTAAATATCACCATGGTCATTACTGGTGCAAACGATACTATTCAGAAAGAGCTACGAGACCAGATTGCAACATCATTTACGCCAGTTCGTGTGCTTGGCGGTATTGTTGGTGGAGATTCTTCAACAAAGAAGAACACCACAACTAGCACCACCGGTACAACCACTGGCACAGGTACAAGCGACAGTTCTTCAAGTACTAAGTAGCCTACGTACCTGCAAGCAGCAAAGCAAAAGAGCAAAAGAGCAAAAGAGCCGCTGAAGTCAGCGGCTCTTTTGCTTGTGCTGTTGGAAGTGACTTATCGAGAGGTTGGCTCGCCTCAAAATGGTGGAGCGGCGAATGATTTGCACGTTAATTTGACTGAAAGTTATGGAATTGATGTTTCCAAGACGACTTTGGTCCCAAAAAGGTAAAAAAGCCGTTTAGTTGGAAGTTTTAATCTTTATGCATGACGATTTTGAGTGATTTTGATTTAGTAATGTGTCGCTTGATTAGCGCCAACTGGGCTTTTAGTAATATCAAATATGTAATCAATTTCTTCGATTTCCAACTAAACGGATTTTTTACCTTTTTCGCCCTATTTTGAAGCTCAATTTTTGTTTGATAAAAAATGAAACGAATAAAGGGTCAGGAAAATGCATTTTCATGCATAACAGCGATTGCTTGCATAAAAAATAGATGCCCACTCTATGTGAGTGGGCATCTATGGCAAAGAATCATGTTTGATTTAGCTGAAGCGTAAAGTTTTACACTAGCAACGCAGCTTGCGCGAGCTTTTACTCCTGCAGAAGCTGGGCAATTAGGCCAAGCTTTGTCTCAAACGAAACGCCACGAAGCTCAAAGTTTGGCTGCTCGCGAGTGATTTCCATGGACTCGCAGACAAACTCACCAGCGAACTCAACCGCGTCAGCGATTTCCTGACCACACATAACTGCAGCTAAAAGCGCAGAAGCAAACAGATCGCCGGTGCCGTGCAGCATGTAGGGGAGAAGCTCGGAGACAATCTCGCCACGCTCGGACTCGGTAGCAACAAAGTTGCGAATAAGGCCATCACCGCGAACAATACCCTTAAGGACAACGCACTTTGCGCCCATCGCAAGCAGTGCATCAAGCAGCTCATCTACCTGCTCATCAGTCAAATCCTGACCAGCGTATGGAATGCCCGTTAGAATTGAAGCCTCAGTAAGATTTGGTGTCAAAATATCTGCACCATTTACCAGGGATTTCATTGCATCACAAAGCTCTTGCGTATAGGTTGGATACATCTTGCCGCCATCGCCCATAACTGGGTCAACAACGCGAAGTGCCTTTGGATGCTCCTGGTACAAGCGCTGAATACTTGCAACCTGCTCTGCTGCACCAAGGAAGCCAGAATAAATGGCGTCCAGGTCAATGCCCTCTTCCTGCCATGCATCCAGGTAATCCTCGAGCATGTTGGTGGTGTCGTGCATGTAGAACGTAGGGAACTTGGTGTGTGCCGAGAAAAGCGACGTAGGTACTGGGCAAACGTCACATCCCGCTGCCGAGAGCACTGGAATAGCTACGCCAAGCGAGCATTTTCCGTATCCGCAGAGGTCATGCACTGCGGCGATGCGAGGGATGTACGAGCCTTCTCGCTGGTACAGAACAGAGTTGGTTTCATTCATTACAGTTTCCTTTCACGTGGACTGATGGACCAACGTTCTAGAAAATCATACTCTATACTGTGAGATGGATATTTGACGTATCCGCCTATTTTATGAGACGTAACAAAGGAGCAGAGATGGCAGATCAGCCTGTTGTCGGCATTATCATGGGATCAAAGAGCGACCTTGCAACTATGGAGGGATGTACCGCCGAGCTCGAGCGCCTTGGCGTTCCATATGAGCTGGTCATCGCATCCGCACACCGCACTCCAGACAAGGTTCACCAGTGGGCCGAGACCGCTGCTGACCGTGGCCTCAAGGTAATCATTGCGGCCGCAGGAAAGGCCGCTCACCTGGGCGGAGTTGTTGCCGCATTCACCCCACTGCCTGTCGTTGGCGTTCCAATGAAGACCTCCGACCTCGGTGGTATGGACTCCCTGCTTTCCATGGTCCAGATGCCATCCGGCGTGCCCGTTGCCTGCGTTGCCATCAACGGCGCCAAAAACGCAGCTATTTACGCTACCCAGATTCTCGGCGCTTCTCTTCCAGAGTATCGCGAGAAGATCGTCCAGCTTAAAGCCGAGATGGCTGACGCATAAGCTAGCTCGTACCCGCACGTACGCAGCCTAGCCCGCACGTACGCAGGCGCACGTTTGCGTCTGTACGCTTATGCAACCGCACACGAGACCCGCGCTTTAGAAGACCTGAGGCGCGGGTTTTGCATAACACAAAATGTGATTATGCGATGACTTCATAAGATGCACAGAGATTTTTGTTTCGTGCATAGCTAAACTTTTAAGGGGTATGACAAAGGTATGACAAAGAGTACCTTCAGAAGGGAAGTGCATGGAATCAAAAAACGGCAAGCATTTTGCTTCATTCGCCGCTGACGACCAGACGGCTGGAAATACTCACACCTCAAAAACATCCGTCGAGATGGTTTCTATGAAAAATTCCGCGTCCTCAAAAAAAGAGGGCGACAAAAAAACCTCTCCCAAAAAGTCTGGCGAGAAGCCCACTAAGAAGAAGGGTTTTGCTTATATTCTTTCGACACTCTTGCTGGTAGTTGGCATTGGCCTCTTGGTTGTTGCTGGCGTCATGTTTGGCAAAACCCAGCTTGAATATCACGAGCAAGACGTCATCAACGAAGAGCTTGCAACGTATGCAACAGTTTCCGAGAAAAAAGACGAGGCGCCAGTTATTGACTGGGCCGGTCTTCAGGCAGTAAACAATCAGGTTGTCGGATGGATTCAGATTCCAGATACGCAAGTCAACTACCCTGTTTATCAGACCACAGACAACGATCACTACCTGCATACAAACGCAAAAGGCGAGTGGTCAATCGGTGGCCAGATTTTTATGGACTACCAGAACAATCCAAATGGCCTTACTGACCAGCAGACCATTCTCTATGGTCACCACATGAGAAACGGCTCCATGTTTCAGTACATTGGAGCAATGAATGACCAATCTACCTTCGATAAGGTTGAGACCATCTGGTACGTCACGCCTACTCAGACGTACGAGCTTGAGCCAGTGTTTACCTATCACACCGACGAAGATGACGAGGAAGTCCGTCAGTTTAACTTCAATTCTGTTGATGAGTTCAGGTCTTACCTAAAAGATAGGCTTTCTAGAGCAGTAAGCTCTCGTTCCGATGCAGCAGATGTTATTTCTCGCGCTGATCATGTTCTTACACTCTTTACCTGCAATTACACTGATCAATATGGCAGGACTATGCTTATCTGTGTTCCAAAGACTGAGGCTCAGCCAAAGGCTCAGTAGCTGAAAAAGGGCGGTTTACAGAGGTTGTAAATGCTACTTTCTTAAAAAATTGTTACACGCTCCGAACATATTTGTTCGGAGCGCTTTTTCTTGTAAATTTCCAGGTACACTGTATGTATTGTTGCCAGACGTGAGAGGCGTTTGATCAAGGGTGGCTCAAGCTGAGGCATCCGGAGGGGATCCAATGGAACTTCACGAGGAATGTGGCGTCTTTGGAGTATGGGCGCCTGACCGTGACGTTGCTCGACTCACTTATTTTGCGCTGCACGCGCTGCAGCATCGCGGACAAGATTCTGCAGGTATAGCTGTCGGTGATGGCCAGACCGTGCTTATCAGAAAAGATACGGGCCTCGTAACTGAAGTTTTTAATAACGACGATCTCAACGCAATGCCAGGTAAAGTGGCTATCGGCCACTGTCGCTACGGTACCGCGGGCGCCAAGGGCTGGGAGTCGGCCCAGCCACACATGTCATCCATCGACGAGACCCTCATCGCCCTGGCTCACAACGGCACCCTCGTTAACTTTGACTCCTTGCGAGAAGAACTGTCTTCTCGCCAGATTTCCTTTAGATCCAACACAGATTCCGAGGTAGCAGCCCAGCTCATTGGCTACTTCACGCGTCAAACACACCGACTGCGCACCGGCATCGCCGCAACTATGAACCTCATCGAGGGCGGCTACGCCATGGTGCTCATCCGCGAGAACGCACTGTATGCGTTTAGGGACCCAAACGGCATCCGTCCGCTGGTACTTGGCCATATTGGCGAGGAGGGCGAGAATAACTGGGTGGTTGCATCCGAGACGTGCGCGCTGGATATTGTGGGTGCCACGTATGTGCGTGAAGTTGCTCCTGGCGAGATTATCCGCATCTCGGACAACGGCCTGTCTTCTGAGATGGGACTTGCTCCTCGTCAGCAGGCAGATTGCATTTTTGAACAGGTGTATTTCTCGCGCCCTGACTCTATTATCAGCGGCCGCTCGGTATATTCCGTCCGTCACCAGATGGGCCGTCAGCTGGCAAAAGAGACGCCAGCAGACGTTGATCTGGTAATTGGCGTGCCTGATTCTGGTGTTCCTGCAGCTGAGGGCTTTGCGCAAGAGTTGGACGTGCCATTTGGCACCGGTCTTATCAAGAATCGCTACGTTGCCAGGACATTCATTCAGCCTACACAGCAGCTTCGTGAGC
>JABZHD010000060.1 GCA_015259045.1 Atopobium sp.
TCTCCTATCTGTGCTGCAAGTTCTGCCTGTTCAAGAGCAAGTTTCATGTACTTCTGATCAAGAGCAGCCTGTGGGGTCAAAGGCTCTTGTGCTTCGTCACTCATAGCTGCTCCTCACTTGTCTAGTTGTTGTCGTAGTTCTTACGCAGTTCTGACGCGAATCCGTCACGAACCTGACGCTTATCTGTCGCGATTCTGACGTAAACCCGTCACGAACCTGACGCTTATTTGTCTTCACTTAATTATGAAGCAAAACCTAACTTGCTAAATCCCCTACTCGCAAAAAACTGAATTATGCGGTAGGATATTACCGCTTTGGAGAGGTGGCAGAGTGGTTGAATGCGGCGGTCTTGAAAACCGTTGAGCGGTGTCCCCGTTCCGAGGGTTCGAATCCCTCCCTCTCCGCCATTTTTTGGCGGACCTCAACTTAACGTTTTACCTTCAGAACTTCCATTCCATCTCACGTCATTTCTAGCTCAACGTTCTTCTCGCCAATGTGTGGGCGAGCATTCCATTCACCGAAAGACTCCTTAACAAGTTAAAAGCTTTAATCAAAAACGCCTTAGATTTTTAGTTTTGGGTATAATTAACCTGTCCAAATGGATGGCTGACACAGGATTGTCAGTGATTGAAAGGATTTAGCATGATTATTGCCGCAGTTGTAGTTATTGTCCTTCTGGTTTTCTGGGCCATTAGCATTCACAACAACATCATTCGCGCAAGCAACAGGTGCGATAACGCTTGGGCAGCTATCGATACGCAGCTTCAGCGTCGTAACGATCTGATCCCTAACCTTGTCAACACCGTTAAGGGTTACGCAACTCACGAGTCTAAGACTTTTGAGGCAGTTACCTCCGCTCGCGCTGCAGTCGCAAACGCTCACACTCCTGAAGAGAAGATGCAGGCTTCCGGCACTCTTTCCAATGCTCTGACCAACCTGTTTGCTGTTGTTGAGAACTACCCAGAGCTCAAGGCTAACCAGAACTTCCTGGAGCTCCAGGCAGAGCTTACTGACACCGAGAACCGCCTCAGCTATGCTCGCTTGAGCTACAACGATGTTGTCATGAACTACAACAACATCATCGCTGTTTTCCCAAACAACCTTCTTGCTGGTGGACGTTCCCCACGTACAAGCTTCCAGGTTACCGACGAGTCCGCTCGTCAGGCACCAAACGTACAGTTCTAAGAGCTGTTTCGTTTACACTTTGTACCAGCTCAGTCCGGTATCTGCGCTCCCGCAGGTACCGGGCTTTTTTGTGCGCCGTGAAGCTTCACGGATCGGGCTGACCGCGCGCTGATCATGCGTTGACCGTTCGCCAGCCGTACGCTGGCCGCACGCTGGCCGTGCGCTGGCCGTGCGCTGGCCGTCGCCCGCACGCCCACGGTAGCCAAATCCGAGCAGCTAGATTATGTGAAGAGTCTTTACAGCCTCGCGAGAAAATCGTTAAAATAGTTACATCTGTGAATTGTCCTCGCAAGCACAATTCACGTCCTATTGGATGAAGAGAAAGGTCAGCATGAAACCTCGACCTCACAGTCGCTGACCTCTTGCGGTGTGCCGATTTGCACCGTGAGGGGTGAAATCGCAATGCAGTCCCCGTGGCAAGTACGCGGAATTTCTCGCCAAAAGCCACGCTTTAGTCTTCGGACGCATGTAAGGAGCACACATGATTTATCTTTCCCAGTTAATGGGTAATCCGGTTCTAGATTCAGAAGGCGAGAAGATCGGTTCTGTCTCCGACCTTGGAATTGCTACCGGAGAAGTTTTTCCTCGCATTACTTCCCTTGCTTTTATGGGCCCTGGCCGCACGCCAATGATGATTTCTTGGCGCAAGTATGTTGATACCTACGATGAGGACGTCATCAGGCTTAAGGTGCCCTCAACTGAGATTCGTTTCTCGTACCTGCAGCCAAACGAAGTTCTTCTGGCCAGAGATATTCTGAACAAGCAGATTGTTGATACGCGCGGCATTCGCGTCGTCCGCGTAAACGACCTCAAGCTTTCCGATACCAGCTCAACGCAGCTTCGCCTTCTGGGCGCAGAGGTTGGCGCACGCGGTCTGCTGCGTAGCCTTTCTCCCCAGCTAGAGCACCTGGTCACCCGCATTGCGCGCGCTATGGGTCACCCCATGCAGGAGCGCATCATTGCGTGGAGTTACATGGATCTGGTTGAGCGCGACCTCTCCAACGTTAAGCTCTCCGTTTCCCACAAGACGCTGGATGAGCTGCACCCTGCTGACGTCGCCGACATCATCGAGCGCCTGGACTCTCGCCTGCGTAGCCAGGTGTTTGCCCAGCTTGATGACGAGCAGCGAGCCGGTGCAATGGCAGAGTTCAACGACGACGCCATGGCAGTTGAGCTCATCGGCGGCCTGAACGAAAAAGAAGCATCTCGCATCCTGTCCGAGATGGACCCAGACGACGCAGCCGAGCTTGTCTCCGAGCTGAGCTATGACCGTGCCGAGAAACTCCTGCGCTTGATGGGCGTTAAGGAGCAGCGCGCAATTAGGCAGCTGCTGGGATACCGCGAGTACACCGCAGGCCGTATTATGACGTCCGAGGCGCTTTCTGTTCCTGAGGACCAGACCGTTGCGTACGCCTTTGATCGCCTGCGCAACCTGGACGAGGACTTTGAGACCGTCCGCTACCTTTACCTTACTGACGAGGATGGCCGTCTGTCCGGAATTGTTACCTTGAACCGCCTGATTGTCTCCGAGCCAGAAACTCGTCTGGAGGAGATTGCTAATAAGAACCTGGTCACCGCCTCACCAGAGGACGACCAGGAGGACGTTGCTCGTAACATTGCAAAGTACAACCTGCTGGCCATGCCTGTTGTTTCTGACGACAACCGCCTGTTGGGCATTGTTACCGTCGACGATGCTCTTGACGTTCTTGAAGAGGAGCACGCCGAGGACCTGCAGATTGTTGGTGGTGGCAGGAGCGATTCCGATTCTGGCGACCGCGGCCGCAACATTATTTGGTTCCTCCACCGCAACCTCTGGCTTCTGTTCTGGGTTGCCTCCGTTGTGATTGCTGCTTTTGTAGGAACAGCCGCAACATCTAATCCAATCATGGGTATTTTCGCAGCTCTTTGCACTATTACGATGCCAATCTCGCTGAACTTGAGCGAGAATACCGTCAACTACGTGACAAACTTCTTCCTCACAGACGATCCTGGCAGCGAGAAGTCTCCTTCTATCTTGGGCTTTGCCTTCCGCTCGCTTCTACTGGGTCTTCTGGTCAGCGGACTCATTTGCATTCTTGGCGCCGCAGCTCATGCCCTGCTAGAGGCTCTGTTCCATCCGTACGATCCAACTGCAGGCGTATTCTACGCAGCACTCTTTGACCAGACCATTATCCAAATCTTTGGTGCAGCAGCTGGCTCTACGCTTATTTCCTTCCTGCTAACCCCAATTTTCTTAGCTGTACTTCGCCATCGTGAGGAGAAAAACCAGGAAACCTCAGGTCTCACGCTTACCCTGATTTCCATGAGCCTTTCGGTGGTGACATTCTTCGTCCTCTCTTACGCTCTCTCGCTTGTGAGCGTGATGTAAATGGCGCAGGAGAACGCACAGGTAAAGGACGTGGTTGCAGAGCAGGACGACGGAATCGTTGTCGAGCAGGGCAAACGCGCATCTAAAGAGAAGGCTCCGGTCAACAAAAACAGCATCAAGTACATCTTGATGGCAATGGGTCCCGGTCTTCTCGCCGCATTTGCTGGTAACGACGCCGGTGGCATTGCAACCTACTCCAGCGCGGGCGCTACCTTTGGCTATTCGCAGCTGTGGACCGTGCCGCTTATGTGCTTCCTGCTGATTGTGGTTCAAGAAACCGCAGCTCGAATGGGCTGTGTCACCGGTAAAGGTATTGCATCGCTGGTGCGCGAGCGCTTTGGCATCCGCCTGTCCACGCTGGCAATGGGCGCGCTGCTGCTCTCCAACATTGCTGTTACTTTCTCCGAATTCGCAGGTATTGCGTCCAGTATGGAACTTTTTGGCATTCCTACGTACGTCTCGGTGCCTATCAGCGCCCTGATGGTGTGGCTCCTGACCGTTGGTGGATCGTACCGCCGCATCGAGAAGATTTTGCTTGCAATTAGCTGCATTTTTGTCACATACGTGGTGGCTGGCGTGCTTGCTCAGCCTGACTGGGGCGAGGCTCTGCGCGTCACCATCATTCCGCAGCCTTCCGCTGAACCGTCATACATTTCTCTGTTGGTTGCAAATATTGGTACTACCATCAGTCCGTACATGATTTTCTTGGTTGCATCAAATGTTGTCGAGAAGAACCTTGATACCAGCGACATTCCTGCACAGCGTGCAGACAATGTTGCCGGCGCAATCCTGGCCGAGGTCATTACCTGGTTCATCATGCTGACCACCGGCGCTGTCCTCTTCCCTCGCGGAATCTCTGTTGACTCTGCTGCCGACGCTGCTCGCGCCCTTGAGCCACTTGCTGGTCAGTACGCAAGTACGCTCTTTGCACTGGGCATGGTTGGCGCGTCCTTCCTTGCAGCATGTGTTCTACCAGGCATTACCGCAAGCGCAATCTGCGAGGCATTTGGTTGGGAGCGCGGAGCCGACCGTAGCTGGCAGGAGGCCCCTGTCTACCACGGCATTATTACAACCGTCCTGGTTATTTCAGCGCTGGTTGTCCTGATCCCGGGCATGAGCCTCTTTGGCATCATGATGGCTGCCCAGGTCATCAATGGTATTCTACTGCCGATTCTGCTTGTCTTTATGGTTATCATCGCAGCCGACAAACACATCATGGGTAAATATGCCAACGGCCGCATCTGGAACGCGCTGACCTGGTTTACCATTATCACCGTCATCATCCTGACCATTGTGATGTTTATTCTGCAGGCCATGGGCTTGTAGCAAACATCACGCAACTGCAACACAAAAAGGGCGAGAAGATCGATCTTCTCGCCCTTTGTTCTTTGCGATTATCTGCTGTTTGTTACTTGCTTGCCTTATCGAACTCATCTTTGAAGCCAGAGAACATCTTGCCCATGCGTCCAAGCTGCATACCAAAACTCTTAGCTGCCTTGTTAGCGGTGGCTTGTGTAGATGATTTGCTTGCAGGCTTAACAGCAGGCTTACTAGCAGCGGTTTTGTCCGAAGCAGCCTTTTCTGCAGCGACGACCTGCTCCTCCGCAGATGGCTTCTCGAGGCGAACGTCCTCTGCAGCAACGGGAGCTGGGCGCTCGGAATCGTCTTCTGCATCGGGCTCGGTAGCGTCTTCGATAGCTCGCTTTGCCTTGGCCAGCGTCTTACCCAGGGCAAACGCGCCCTTCTCGGTAGCCTCTGCAACAGCCTTTCCGGCTTTAGCTGTAGCTTCGGAAGCCTTAGCGGCAGCGGCTGCGTATCCCTCGCCTGCCTTTGCAGCTAGTCCGCCAGTGAGCTGGGCATCTGCCGCCTCATCGGAGAGAACCATTGCGCCGTTGGAATATCCTAGCAGCCACTCTGGCTTGATGGCAAAGGAGCCTACCAGCGCCTCTGATCCGGCGCCATCGCCTACAAGAAATGCCGAAACCACGCCTGTGACCTGGTCAAACTCAGCGCCACTCACATAGCCCAAGCTCTTTCCACTCTTGGTGCGAGCTTCCATGCCGTGCCACAGAATGCAGTTATCAAAAGTCCAAGTTCAAGCGCTTGATAGCTGCTTTATCAACGTTATTCTCGGGATCTTTTACGCAAAGCCCCTGCTCAATGGTCTCCAGAGACTCCAGCGTGACAAAAGCATCATCCTGCTTAATCATGCCGGCGATGTCGGGCTTCTGAACCATCACGCCCACTACCTGCGAAGGCTGACCCTGTTTGAATGGCGCAAAAACCACGTTGTGGATTTTTCCCAGCTTGGAAAAACGCTCTTCTCCCGCATGCTTACCCTTTGTAGCAGGCTTTTTGGGGAGAAGGACTTTTGCGCCAAGGAGCTCGGTTGTTTTCACGTGAAACCTCTCTATAAAAAACGGGACGTCATAAGGCGTCCCGTCACATTGCTTGTAAGTGAGGCTTATGCCTCCTGGTAACCCTCGCCAGCGTTCTCCTGGTCGTGGGACTCAACGTTCTCGATGCGAACTGCCTGGGCCTCAGCGGTTGTGGCGGTTGGCTCTGGAACAACAAAGGAATCTGCGACAACATCTGCTGCGTCAGCGACAGTGTTAGAAGCAGAGGTCACAGCGTCAGAAAGCGACTCACGGAGCTGATCCATGCGCTCACGAGCAAGGTCAACCTTTGCGCGGAGCTCGTCGGTCTTTGCGTCAACAGTAGGCTTGACCTCGTCAATCTTAGTGCTCACAACCTTAGATGTGCGCTCGTAAGAATCAAGTGCGGAATCCCATGCGTCATTGACAGCATCTGCAGCCAAAGCGCGAGTCTCCTCGCCGGAACGTGGAGCCAGGAAAAGACCAGCTACAGCGCCAGCAGCAGCACCAAATACAGCGCCTAGAAAGAAACCAGCAGACTTCTTGCTCATAAGTACCTCCTGTTAAACAGCAAAACGCTGTACGTAATCATACCGCAATAAGGGCGTTTATCGAACGGGCTTTGAACGAGGAACGTTAATCATGTTCCAGTCGTCTGGAACGTCGGTGACCTCGGAGTCATCGGTTGCGTCCTCGGCGGCTGTTGCCTCGGCGAGCTCGTCGGCGGTTG
>JABZHD010000061.1 GCA_015259045.1 Atopobium sp.
CAACTTAAGAGCGCAAAAGAGGGTTCTTGTTCTGGCTGTTCTTCATCCAGCAGCTGTGGCACTCATCACGGTGGAGACGGTCACTGTGGTGTTGCTCAGAAAATGATTTCTGACGTCGATAAGGCTTTTGACGCTCAATAGGATAATTGTCACAATTTCATTAACAATTTTTACCATTCACCCGGTTTCAGGGAAGTGGAAACATAGCCGTAACAAGAATGTGTCATGGTAGTTACGATTCCAGTTTTCTGACCCGGGAGGACCGTATGAGTACGGATAAGAAAATTGACTATATTCTTCGCACGGTAGAGGAGCGAGACGTTCGCTACCTGCGTCTTTGTTTTACCGATGTACTCGGCGGATTAAAGGCTCTCTCCATTTCCCCCGAGGAGCTAGAAGAGGCTTTTGTTGAGGGCATTGGTTTTGACGGCTCCAACGTTGACGGCTTTGCTTCCCAGGAGCAGTCCGATCTTCTCGCGTTCCCCGATGCAGATACGTTCCAGATTCTTCCATGGAAGACAGATGATGGTGTAGTTGCAAACGTATTCTGCGATATTCAAACTCCTCGACGTGAGGCTTTTACAGGCGATCCACGCCTTGTACTGAGAAATGCTTTTATCAAGGCAGAAGACCTTGGCTATGTCGCAAATGTTGGCCCTAAGCTTGAGTATTTTTATTTTGTGAGCGGGACTGAGCCAAAGCCTATTGATCAGGCTGGATACCTTGATTTGAATTCTGCTGACCTCAGCCATAGCCTTCGATACTCCACGTCTCGTGCACTTGAGAATCTTTCTATTCCTGTTCAGTATTCTTTCCATGCAGCTGGCCCTGCTCAAAACGGCGTTGAGCTCCGTTATGCAGAAGCACTAACTTGCGCGGATAACATTGTTACTGCTCGTCTGGTTATCAGGCATATTGCAACACTTCACGGTGTGTTTGCTTCGTTTATGCCAAAGCCTCTTCAGGGAGTTCCTGGCTCAGCCATGCTTTTGAATCAGTCGCTTCTTGACCATGATGGCGAGTCTTTATTCTGGGCTCCAAAGACTGAGAATGAGGCCCACCTTTCTGAGCTTGCTCAGCACTACATTGCAGGTCTTATTAAGTACGCTCCCGAGTACATGCTTATTACTAACCCAACGGTTAATTCCTATAAGCGTTTTGATCGTGATGCTATTCCTGCCTATGCAACCTGGGGCCGCAAAAACCGTTCTGCTATGGTTCGCATTCCTACGCATAAGCCAGGCAAGCACGTCGCTACCCGTGCTGAACTGCGTATTCCTGATCCAACCGCAAATCCTTATTTGGCCAATGCTGTCACGCTTATGGCTGGACTTAAGGGTATTGAAGAAGGCCTCTTGCTTCCTGAGGAGTTTGTAGGCGGAAATCCTGCCGATTATGGCGAGAAACTCCCCACAAATCTTGGAGAGGCACTTGAGCGCTTCAAGCAGTCTGAGCTTCTCAAAGACGCTCTTGGTGAGCATATCTTCTCGTATCTGTGTGAGCGCAAAGCAGAGGAGTGGCGTGAGTTCTGCCTTACCGTCACTGACTGGGATACCCAGAAATACTACGCTGGTTGCTAAGCAACTATTCTGCTTGCGTTTATAGGTACCTTTGAACCCTGTTCTGATTTTTTTCAGAGCAGGGTTTTTTGACGAGAAACCCTTGTTTCACGCAAAGAATGTAGCCTTCTTATTCGAATTGTTACCGTTTTATGAACTGAAAAAATTACTTTTACCTGGGCTTTATTGGATAGAATGACTAAATAGTAGTCATATATACAAACAAATGTAGCTTTTCGCCATTTTTATGCAATAAAAACGAGAAATACGATGAAAATTATAAGTAGATTTTTCATATTTGCTTCCTATAATTCATCCCAATGAATTTCAGCTCAGATTTATTCAGGAAGAGGCAAAAATGAAATCGTCACTGGTTACTACCGTTAAAAAGAATGCTCTAAAGGGCGTAGCTGCTGTTTTTATGGCATGTGCACTTGTTGGTCTTATTGCTTGCTCGTCATCTAAGCAAGAAAATGCGCAACAGGGTACTACTTCATCCTCTGATTCAAGCTATACGCTGGTAACTAAGGGTCATCTGACTGTTGTTGCAGAGCTTGGTTTCCAGCCTTTTGAGTATTTTGAAGGCAACTCAACTACTCCTGTTGGTTTTGACGTTGATCTTATTACCGAGATTGCAAAAAGACTCAATCTTGAGGTTACGTACCTGCCAAACCAGAAGTTTGACACTCTTGTTCCAACTATTAAGCAGGGTGGCAAAGCAGACGTTGCTATCGCAGGCATTACCATCACTGACGAGCGCTCTCAAGAGGTAGACTTCACTACTTCTTACCTCGACTCCAATCAGTCTCTGGTTGTTAAGTCAGGCAGCACCGAGACCGAGCAGACGCTTAACGACGCCTCTAAGAAGGTTGTTGTTCAGACAGGTACTTCCGGCGAGGATTGGGCCAAGGAGAATCTTCCAAAGGCAACTATTGTTTCTGTCGACGATGTTGCTGCAGCAATGGCAGGAGTCCAGACTGGTTTGTACGCTGCTATGGTCATTGACCTGCCTGTTGCTTCCAATCTGATTAGCACTTCATATTCTGACCTGACTATTGCAAAAGAGATTCCAACAGGTGAGCAGTATGGCATTGCTGTTTCTAAGGACAATCCCGCACTGACCGAAGCAATTAACAAGGTTCTTGCAGACATGGAGAAGGACGGAACCATGACTGCTCTCAAGACCAAATGGTTTGGCTCTAACATCTAGTTTTACCAGCTCAGCAAAAGTGTTTGAAGTCAGATTTGGCTTCAAGCACTCACTGTTTTCATCAGGATTTATTGCAACTAAGCTCTAAAGGAGTATCACGTGATTGCACTTTTGCACAAAACTATGTCAGGACAGCAACTGTCCTTGTGCATGTCATCTGCGAGTTTCAAAGCTGAATCTGCGCCTCAGAGTACGGCTTATAATTCAGCTAAGTCAAAGCTCTCGCATAATCGTGCGTACTCCTCACTGCTTGTAGTTCTTCTCGCCACGCTTCTTTTGAGTGGGCTGTTCTTTATGTCTCTGAGCGTGTTTTCTGTTCAGAGTGCTTTTGCTCTCACCACAAATAAGGCAACAGCTAAGTCAAATCAGACAGAAGGCAATGGCGTTATCGGTGGCAAAGAGACCCGTTTGACCTGGGAGGGAACAGTTGAGGACGAGCAGGTCTCTCAGCTCACTTTGCAGCTTCCTGAGGGCTCAGATTTGCAGAGCGCAACTACTAAGGTGACCGTTCTTTCAGGTCTTACGCGCGAGAAGATCCAGGTAGCTGCAAGCGTCCAGGGAACGCAGGTTGTGATCTCTTTTGCAACACCCGTGGACGCTCAAAAGCTGATTCGTGTAGAGATTTCCGGCATGAAGTTTCCTGCTGACGGCGGTTCGTACACTGTTGAGGGAACATATACCACTGAGCAGGGAACTCAAAAGCTTGCTTCTTCTCCTGAAATCACCATTATTCCTAACACACCTGTTCAGGCTCTGGTGAATTGGCTTGATGCTCAGCCTTGGGTTGAAGCGTGGAATTCCAACCACTTTTTGGGCATGTTCTTAAAGCCACAACTGATTGTCTCTTCAGTGGTGATGCTTTTTCCTGGATGGCTGGTTTGTCTTGCAATTGTAATTTGCGCTTATCCTGTAGCTATTGTGCTGGGAATGGGCTTTGCGCTGCTGAAGATTTCCAAGAATCCGCTCCTGCGTGCACTTGCGGTGGTATATATCAATTTGTTGCGTGGAACCCCATTCTTCCTGCAGATTTATATTCTGTTCTTTGGTCTTCCTATGTTAAATATCAATCTGGACACCAATCTGCTTGGCTTTATTGTGGTTGCTATCAATTCTTCTGCGTATCTTTCAGAGATTTTCCGCGCGGGCATTCAATCAATTCCGCAGGGTCAGTATGAGGCAGCAAGCTCTCTTGGTATGAATCGTTTACAGACCATGACGTTTATTATCATTCCTCAAACTATTCGCCGGGTTATTCCGCCTCTTACCAGCGACTTTATTACTTCCTACAAAGATACCTCGCTGCTTTCTTCTGTAGGTGTTATGGAGCTGATGATGTTTGCTAAAAACCTCACCACCTCAACGGGAAACATGACGCCATATATGACGGCCGCTCTGTTCTATTTGGCAATTACCTTGCCACTTATTAAGGTAGTTGGCACTATCGAGAAACGCATGGAGCAGTCAGAAACTGGTAAAACAGTAAGCGCTTCAGCAAGTAAGACTCAAGCTCTTTCCAAGGAGGAAAACTAATGTCTTTCTTTTCTTTCAAAAAGAAGTCGAATACAGAACATCCTGCCTTGGATGCTGAAGTTGCTGCACAAGAGGCATTTGAGCGTGATAAGCCACTTACTAACCATGCTTTTGAGGCAGGTGAACATCCTATTGTTCGTATTGAGCACCTCAATAAGTCGTTTGGATCAACGCATGTCTTAAATGACGCTAACCTTACTGTTTGGCCAGGTGAAGTTGTGGTTGTGCTTGGTCCTTCGGGCTCCGGTAAATCCACTATGCTCCGTTGTATCAATCTACTAGAGACTCCTTCTGCAGGTCATATTCTTATTGAGGACCAAGAGATTACAGGCACAAATGAGGCAGAGGTAAATGCGCTTCGTAGAGATGTGGGAATGGTCTTTCAGCAGTTCAATTTGTTTGGTCATTTAACGGTCAAAGAGAACGTAATGATTGGTCAGATTAAGGTTCTAGGAAAGTCAAAAGAAGAGGCAGAAGCAGAGGCGCTAAAGCAGCTTGAGGCTGTTGGCCTTGCCGATAGAGCAGACTTCAAGCCTGGTGCGCTTTCCGGTGGACAGCAGCAGCGTGTAGCAATTGCTCGCGCCGTTGCTATGCATCCAAATGTGCTTCTGTTTGATGAGCCTACTTCCGCGCTTGACCCCGAGCTTGTTCGTGGTGTTTTGGATGTTATGCGTGATCTGGCAAAGAACTCTGGTATGACCATGATTGTGGTAACGCACGAGATGGGTTTTGCAAAAGACGTGGCAGATCGCGTGGTCTTTATGGAAGGAGGAGTGGTAGTTGAGCAAGGAACCCCTGATGTTATTTTCAACAATCCACAAAA
Source organism: Atopobium sp. (assembly GCA_015259045.1). GTDB lineage: Bacteria > Actinomycetota > Coriobacteriia > Coriobacteriales > Atopobiaceae > Lancefieldella. The sequence goes on from JABZHD010000061.1 coordinate 5,123, forward strand.
TCCTCGTACGGCTGAGTTTATTGGCGCTCTTGCGTAAAACCCATACTTTTTATAATTAATACGCAAACGTAAAAAATAATTTAGGGCGAGAAAATCTTCTCGCCCTAATTGCAGATAATAAGGTATATCTGCTCTTTATTCGCAGCTTGTGGTATGCTTTATAAGATTAAGCTTATCCTAGGGGGAATCGATGCATCACAAGAATATTCTTCTTGTATCTGCAACGACACGCTTACATGAACGTATGCGTGAACTTTCGCATGTCATTGATGTGTCTATTGCTCTTGCAAACGCTGCTTCTTTCTCGCAGGCTGCAGCTTCTGGTCACACGTTTGACCTTATCATTCTTGATCAAAAAGACCTTTCCCAGGATGTCATCAGTACGGTTGAGAATTATTCTGCGCAAAATGGTGGAATTGCTCGCCTGTTTGTTGCTGACCTTGATAATCTTTCTAAGTTTGTTCTGCCTGTTCAGGGTAAGAGTGATTTTATTTTGTCTACTGCAACTATCCAGGAGTTTAGCCTCAGGTGTTCGCTGCTTTTGTGGCCAGGTACCGAGAGCACTTCTAGAGATTTGGTTATTGTTGACAACATAAAGATTAACCTGGCAACGTATCAGGTTTACATCGATGAATCTCCCGTTGATCTTACGTATATGGAGTATCTGCTGCTGTCATTCTTGGCAACCCATCCGTCTCGTGCATACTCGCGTGAGGCTCTTTTGCAGCGCGTTTGGGGCTTTGAGTACTGTGGTGGTACCAGAACAGTTGACGTTCACGTAAGGCGTGTTCGCTCAAAGATTGGTCCTCAAGCAGCCGCTCATCTTGAGACGGTGCGCGGTGTAGGCTATCTGTTTAGAGCATAATCGCAGGTACAAACTGCATTTAATGGGATCTGCAAACTTCTTTCTTACTAGTAGGACTCCCGCGCGTCTTTCTCATAATGAGAAACGAATTTTTGTCCGGTATAACGGGTAGAATACTCATATTGAAAAATTGATGTTTAGCGCAGAATTATGTGCGTTAGTTGTTTGCATCAAAGTGATGTTAAGGAGGATGTCTATGGAGAACCAAGCACATGGTTTAACCACAGATTCCACTGTAAATAAGCGTTTTTCGTCAGTTAAGCAGGCTGGATTTATGTCTATGTTCAAAAGCTCAAGTGTAAAAAGAACAGCTTGTGCAATTGCTTTTGCCGTTGCTTGTGTTCCTACCATTGCTTTGGGAGAGGGAATTTCTAAGCTTCCTGCAGTATCTGGTCAGGCAACTATTTCTCAAGCAGCAACATCTCGTCCTGCTGCAGAACCAACTGATACTAAGACGGCAGAAACGGTAGCTTCTAAGGTTTTGCCTTCGGTTGTGTCCGTTAAGGCTACCAGTGATTCATCAGGCTCAACCGGTTCTGGCGTTGTATTGAACACAAATGGAGACATTCTTACCAATTACCACGTCATTGAGGGCATGGATACATTTTCTATCTCCGTTAATGAC